>NZ_RKHR01000005.1:334946-560931 GCF_003752585.1 Sinobacterium caligoides | reverse complement strand
AGATAACCCACCCAAAAGACTAACGGTAAAATAACGACTACTACGACTAAATTTACTATCAGAAATTTCACGCTACCTCCCGTAGCCATAACGCCTGGTTCAGGTGCGCCGAAGGCGTCACCTGGAACCACTTGTTATGCCAATTTTTAGATGAATGAAATATCTGCTACTTTGATCACGGAGCCAGAAACCCAGATATTGGTAATGTCGTCATCTTGAGTTTGCACGTAAGCTTCAATTTCACTAGGCCTACCCACGAAGCGACCCTGAGAAATAGTTATTGATTTATCTGGTATACAAAGTTTGTGCTTGTGTAAATATGCAGCAGTTGGGCCAGCAGCGCTTCCAGTTGCTATGTCTTCGACTGAGCCATCATTATCCCAAGTACGGCCTTCAAATTGATTAATGTCAAAGACATAAACAAACTTTGCGTGAAAACTTTCTAAAAGGCTTTCAAAGTTTGCAATAGAGATTTTTGCATTCTCTAATCCATTTGAAATAGGAACAATAAGGTATGGCAAGCCTGTAGTAATTACCTCGAGTGGGTGATTTGATAAGTTTCCTTTGTGTAGATTCAAAGCGTGCAACACTTTCTCTGTCTCATCGCTATTGAGTGTTTTTAGAAATTTGGGCCTACCTTGATCCATTGATGCTTTGAAATATTTTTCCGTTACCTCGGTTTTAACATGTACGGATTTTTTGTTTAGCTCTATATTCCAATCGTGACTATTCCTAGTTCCATGTTCATCGTGTAAGTGCGCTGCCAAGCCAATAATAGGATGGCCTGCAAAGTCTAACTCTTCCTCAACAGTGAAGATTCTAGCTCTAACAGATGAAGAATTAATTTTCTTTGAAATGAATATTGATTCGAACTGCCTCATTTCTTGGGTTAGTGAAAGCATTTCCTGAGCACTTAACCAGTCGTAATCATAGAAAATGGTAAGTCCATTACCTGAAAGTCGTTCTTTAGCAAATACATCTACAAGTTTGCATTTCATAATTTTTACTTCATTGTTTAAGGTTGGGAAGAGCATAACGCCCAAAGCAGCGGCGGCGAAGCCGTCCAGCCCGCAGGGCGATGCTGCCTTTGCTTGTTAAGGTGCTTACTAGCGGAAGAAAGGTAAACATAAAATAACCACTAGTGAACACATGCCAAATAATAATGTAACTACACCAACCCAAGACAAAGCCTTGGCTGCTTGAGAAGCATGACGCTTACTCAAGAATTTACTTGCAAATAGCCAAGTGCCTGCACCGAGATAAATTGTACTAAGTAACCGCGCCTCGGTACCGTAAAACGTGACAAATGTACCTAGCGGTGGACTCCCTCTACCAAGTAACGTGCAACTGGCTTGAATTAACGCATTGAGACCGTAGCCAAACAGAGCACTAGACAAAAGAAGGCCAAGCAGTACCATTTCTGCTTTTTCATATTTTGGCTTTGATTGTACACCGATTCTCATTATTGGTTTTGCACCTTAACGCCTTTAGCAGCGGCGAGCGCAGCGAGTCCAGACCATGGGTGTTTTTCCATGGGCGATGCTGGCTAAACTTGTTATGACTTTGCTGGCCATATTGCTGTTTCGTTGTCCGATTCAAATAGGTAGCTACACTGCATTTGTGAAAGACAGTTGTAATCAAACCAAAACATTATACCCAGACCATCATGAATTAAGCACTTGTGATCTGGAAGCTCTTCTGATGACCAATCTTCAAGCTTCGCGATTTCTCCAGTATGCTTAGCTATTAACCTTGATACCTCTTCTAGTTCTAACCCGAAGAGTTGCTTTTCAAATAATGAATAACCGGCCCCCATGACTGTTATTGTACCCAAACGAAAGTCATCATCATTATTAAAGGTAAATGTTAAGTTTCTAGGCGAATACCATAGCTCTCTATGCCAGTCTCCCGTGCCTTCTACATATTCGGATTCATCTACTCGGTCTGGCTTGCCTAAGAAAGAAATTACATCCTTCTCTGCCATGCCATATTTAATTTCGCCTATTCCAGTACCTGGTAATATCTTCATCATTTAGTGGTCATAACGCCACCAACAGCGGCTGAGCGTAGCGAAGTCCAGCCAGCTTTGCTGGCGACGCTGATTGGTCTTGTTATAGCTTGGCTTGGTGCACTGTTGCCGATTGTGAAGTAAGTCCATGCTAACTGCCGCTAAGCGTATTGTTAATTATTTGAGGGATACAGTACCGCACTTATGGTTGGATGGAAAGTTACAAGTGGCTGATAGCTGTAAGAATTTACGACGATTATGGTGGGGAGTGGGTGTTGGAGGAGAGACTGGTGTGAGTATGATTAGAGAGTGGAGCTTTTAGCGCTATAACAGCGTATTACACCGCAACCTGCGGTGTATCACAGTTGCGGTGTAATTCTGGGGTTAATTATTTTAGTTGTTCATAAAGTACATGATTAACATAAGCTTATCTACCCTCAATAAAAAGCCTCTCAGAATTACACCGCAACTTGCGCGTATATTAGAACTACACCGCAACATTTATGGTTATTAATATCAGTCAGTTACCCGTCGTCGGCTTATTTTGGGGCTAACTTCTAACGGATTGATGCTGTAGGTGAGGGGAGATTTAGGCGATTTAACATCGAAATTACGTTTGTTGGCTTGAACGGCCTTTTCGTTCGTTTTTTAATCACCTTTTGAAGTAATAGCTAGGGCTGCTTATCGTCAATCGCGATGCAGTGTTATTTTTTTTAACGTATTAATTTTTATTTAAAGGTCTTTTTTTACAAGGCCTTATAAAGGGGGGAGCTTCTCGCAATATACGCGCACGTTGCGCGTGTATCTTATTCAACGCGCCTATTTTTTTGTTAGTTGTTAGTTGTTAGCTTTTTAGTCATTTGTGTTGTGCATTTTACCGGCTACTGTTTTTATATACAGTATTGATCGAGAGGCGCTATGCGTTGTTCAAATGCAGTAACAGATGATATTCCGCCGGTGATACCACCGAACCCTCCGCGGTTGCTCGACCAGGTGCGTGCATTCATTCGGCAGCAAAATAAAAGTTGGTCAACAGAGCGTACTTACATCTATTGGATAAGACGCTTTATTCTTTTTCACCGTAAGCGTCATCCGAAGGAGATGGGCGCGCGTGAGGTTGAGCAGTTTCTCAGTTGGCTGAGTGTGCACCAGTATGCTTCACCGAGTACCCAGTCGACGGCGTTGAACGCCATCGTGTATTTGTATCGGCAATTTTATCAGCGCGAAATAGGTCAGCTGGCTTTCGAACAGGCGAAGCGCAAGGTTAAAATTCCTGTGGTGTTTTCTCATGCTGAGGCGTGCGGAGTGATTGATCGCTTGGCAGGGCAGAAGCGTCTTATGGCTGAGCTGATGTACAGCTCTGGTCTGCGGGTCTCTGAGTGTCTTCGCTTGCGGGTGAAGGATATTGACTTTGCTCAGCACCAAATCATCGTGCGACAAGGGAAAGGTGGTAAAGATCGCTCAACATTATTGGCTGACACGCTACGGGATAAGTTATCGGCGCAAATTTCACACGTCGAGGTATTGCACAAGAAAGACCTAGACGCCGGCTTTGGTATTGTTTATATGCCTTATGCGCTGGCGAAGAAGTGCCCGTCGAATGCTAGCAGCCTTCACTGGCAGTTCCTGTTCCCATCGGCCAATCTTGCTAAAGACCCTAGAGATGGGTGTTATAAGCGCCATCATCGTCACATCAGTTATATTCAAAAGGCGCTGAAACGTGCCCTTATTGAGGCAAACATCAGGAAGCAGGCTAGCTGCCATACCTTTAGGCACTCATTTGCAACGGGCCTGATGGAGCGAGGTTATGATATTCGAACCATTCAACAGCTATTGGGTCACAGTGACGTGGCAACAACGGAGATTTATACGCATGTACTGAATAGGGGAGGGCTTGGGGTGATTAGTCCAATGGATCTTTCGATTGTTTGAGCTTTGTTGTTGATTATGTTGTTGTTGATTATGTTGATGATGCATAGGGTTAGGAAAAAGCAGCTTGTTTATAGCTATATGCTTGAGCAGCTCTCTTAGCTTCTATGGGAGTGAGTAACGCTCTTTGGTGTGTTATCGGTAGAGTTTCTGCAACGCTTAATTCGATTCAAGCTAGTAAGTTATTACTAACAAAAGAACTAAGCGTGCAGATCGCGCTCATTTTAAGTTAACGCTCAACCAGGCGGTGAGCATAATGACACATTGTTAATCCTCTGGAGGCATCTTTAGTATGTCAATATCTGCGTGGATGAGGGGGAGTTGTAGTGTGTGAGTGATATTATCGTAGGCAGCATGATTGTAGCCTGCCCACCATAAAAAAGTATTGGTGAATTGCTTGGTTATTTGTATAGGGAATTTCCCTGTAATGTCGTCCTCACCCCGCCAAACACTCTCAGTCACGTAGTGGAAGCCACCTTTTGACATCGCTGGTACCTCGTGGAAGCCCAGTGGTCGCCAAAGAAAGCCTCGTTTTATCCAGTCACCAGGGGTCTTGTATCTATCGATGCTGAAATCCCACTCCTTATTGTAACCGTTGCCATAGGCTACTGTGGCCCAATCATACAGCGGCATGGTCTTTGCCGTTTTAGAGTCGTATTTAAACGTGCCGCCTAAGTCCCATTTAGGTTCATCACCAGCGCCACCGCCAGTCGCCTTTATTTCAAAGCTGTATCCGTCGGTTGTCGTAATGGATGTCACATTGTTGTGATTCTTTGGCCAGCTATTATAGAGTACTAACGGGGCGCGTGGGTAGCTTGTGTCTGGTATGGTATCGACTTCGACGGTCAGGTCTCTGACAAAATATCCGCGCTCTTGTTCATGATCTTTTTCCATTCTTGGATTGTCGACACTACCATAGGCTGCGACGTAAACTTTAGTGTCGCCCTCCTTTCGATACATTGCGACTGTGTAGTGGCTGGTTATGGTCGTGTCGGGTTCGGCATCTGGGTTTTTATAGGGCAGACTACTCGCTTTAGTAATTAGACATAATTTCTCATCAAATGCCTCATCAGGGCACTCGTAAGTCGGTATGTTTGAATGGTTTGATGCTTTTATTGTATTGGGTATGTAGGCAGAGTTTAATGTTTGAATAGCCTCTTTGACTTGCCCTAGCGCCGCGGATAGCTCGTTACCAGACATGCTGGATAGCTGCGTTTTTGTGATAGTGTCCGCTAACTTGATGTTCCCGCCTTTACCATCGACTTCAACCATTTGTTGTGTTTCTGGATCACCTAAAAAATACTGAGTCGGTTTCTTTTCTAGGGTCATCTGCGTGTCACCAAACAGATAGATTTGCGAGCTATTGTTGTTGGTGTGGTATCGCGGTTTATAAAGAACAATCTCTGCATTAACAGATATGGGCAGCGCGTCGAACACGACCGGCTCTGAGTATGGGTTGCTTTTTTCCAATACAATTAGCTTATCCTGCTTAAACGCCTCAGATAAGTACTGGTTTAGGCGCACTTCTTCGCCAGAGTAGCCTTCTAGATTGACATACACTAAGTCAGCAGCTGCAATACTGGCTTCGATTGTTTCTTGAGTTTCTTTAGCTGCTGATGCGGTAAAAATATTGAAGCGATAATCTTGAGAAAGACTTTGGCTTAGCGGGGTCTCTGTGGAGCTGAACTTAATGATTTTCTTTTCCGGGGTGAGCGACTCCATTGCCATGCTATTCGCTGAGATCACTAGGCTAGTAGCCATTGCCAACTTGGTTAGCTTGCTCTTGTTTTTCATGTAGTATCCTTCCGTAGTTAAAAAGTCAATTTTCATTAATGAAAAGTTCATGAACATAACGATGATCTGTGGGTGTTTCTTTCCCTGTTGTTGGTTTTAAATTGTATTGATATGTATTACTCCCATTTATTGATTGAATGTTGTCTTCTTTGTTTAAGGTGTTTTGTTTTTGTTAATAATTCTTAATTAATCTGTGGTGTGTCTTGGTTTCTTTTTTAAGGTTCGGTTTTTATGCCTGGTTATTAATTTTCTTTAATCCTTTACTCTGTTTAAAGAGGCGTTTTTCTATTTTTCGATCTGGAAGTGGTTGTGTTGTCCTCTGGTATAGCAGTTGTTTGTAGAAATCGTTTTCCTTGTAAAGAACTGTGTTTGCAGGTTTAGTGGTTTTAATAAAATAAATAAATACGATTTAATTTCTTTGTAAGCTTTGGTTGAGCATATCGTTGCCCTCGATTTTTGTGAAATCGGTTCTATGGATGCAATAGCTCGGAAAATCCGAAAGCTTGATGCAGGCACCACCTGCATGGTTAAGTTGTCATTACCTAATCTCATCTTCTTGAGGTCGTTATCGTGGTTCGGCGATAAGAGATATTAGGGCCAAGGATGATACCGCTAGCGCCAGCCAAGAGTGCAGGATAGGGGGGGAGTAACTCTCCTCCATAAGGCAACAAAGGCTAGCTGTTTTTTGTATTAACCTGATGAAATTTATTGGCTTTAATGTTGTGGAAGGTTTGTGCTGATTATCGTTTCAGTCACACAGGCATGAAACAGGGCTGCTCAGTTAGGCGTGTGCTTAGAGGGTGGGATGATATTATAGCTGGGTAGGGTAGTGGGAAAATATAGGGTCTCTAAAGAGCGTCATCTTCGCCGATTTAATAATTTCTTCTCGACTGTTGACGCGCGGGAGAGGTAGTACCGTAAGATTACCAATTGCTCATTATCACTCGTACGATATTTTATCGAAGACTAAAATAATAAGGTGAAGGTTTTAGTGAGACTATTCGTTATTCGTTATTCGTTATTCGTTATTCGTTATTCGTTATTAGTGTTAGGGCTACAACTAATCATCAAATAGGCTGATAAAGTCCGCTTCACAGATGCGCTTAACCGACGGGTGCATAATCATTCGTTCGGCAAAAATCACAAAATATTCTTCTGAAATCGTTTTCACTCGCTTCATCTCGTGTACTTGGTGTGTTTTTCTGAGTTCCTCAGCATAAATAGAGGGCGCAATAAACATCGATGTTTGATAAGCGGAAAACTCCTTGAGGAGGGCGGAATCATCAAACTCACCTAAGATATTAGGGGTAATACCTTGCTGATCAAACCACTGGTGTACTTTTCGGCCCATTGCAGAGCATCGGCTTGGGGCGAGTAGCTTATAGCGCTCTAAACAGGCAGGAAAGTCTGCATTATCAACAGGTTCTGAGCAAAAAAAGCTCATACTGGATTCGCCTAATTTTTTACTATATAGGCCTGGGCTTTGCGTCGAGTCGACGGGGCAATCAGATAGAATCATATCCAGTTTGTGTTGCGACAACTGCTCTAGCAACATTTCATGTGTTGATTCAAAGCAGCTGAAATGAATGCGTTGGTCGTCAGGCATCCCTTCTAACAACACCTGACTCACTAGCCGTTTCGACAAAGAATCGGCGATGCCAACTTCAAAAAGCTGGTTTTCACGTTGGGTGTAATTAATGCGGTCGAGCATTTGATAGCTAAGATCAAACATCTTATCGGCATACTTAAACACGATTTGGCCAAGCTCAGTGGGCTCTATTTGTCGACCGACACGTTTGGTTAGTTTACCTTTTAAGCGTTCTTCTAACGCGCGAATCTGCCCCGTTACTGTTTGTGGGGCCAGGAATAAAGCCTCTGCTGCTTTCGTTACAGAACCTTGTTTGCAGACCATCCAGAAATAATATAAATGATTATAATTTAAGTGAGACATAGTAACTAAACCAATGAAAAACTTAATTTCAAAGCTTACGCAGTCCTACAGGCATCTTCAATCATTATATTAGCTTGAGGTACTGTGTCGTGGTGGTTAGCACTTATGGTTTTTATACTGCCCATATAGAATGCTCGATACCTTTTTTATTGTGTTCAGTTTTTTATAGATCGACAATGACGATGGTTTCGCGCTTGTTTATAAGCACCAAGGAGGTCTTTTGACTTTTCTAGGTTGTTCGAAGGTGGTTAAGAAATCGAGGGCTAACACAGGTGCAGGAAGGAGAGAAAACTATGGGCGAGCGTCAGCAACCATTACAAAGCAGTAATCTATTAAACGCCATAGTCACGCTCTACTTTAGATATTCTCACTTTGAATGAGGAATACCATTTTTCATGGCCTAGTCTTTGGGCTTGCTGGTGATCAACATTGGCTTTCCATTGCTTAATTGATTCAATGTCTGACCAATATGAAACGGTTATCCCGACATCTTCACGAGCCGATTCCACGCCGATAAAGCCAGGTTGCCTTAAGGCTAGATCAACCATTCGATCTGCCATTGCTGCGTAACCATGATCACCTGCTGTTCGAAGCGAGGTAAAAATCACGGCGTAGTAAGGCGGGCTTGGTGTATCGGTTATGTAAGTCATTATTATCCTTTTAACGATTTGTTATGTGTTAGATGAGCCTATAGCCGTTGTTATTGATTGGATATCGAGGGCTGTAGAGTAAGTGCATGCTCACTGCGCCTAAGGCTCGCTGTTAATTATTTAGCTAACAATACCGCATGAGCCGAGTGATAGGAAGCGTGATAGGAGGCGTGAAAAATGACACAAAAAAGCGAGCTGTGTGCTCGCTATGATTTGGTGCTGCTGTAGGTTACCGTTTACAGATTAAGCTGTGCGGGCTTGTTTATTCAGCAGGTTTTGGTGGGTGATTTTCATGCCAGTGTTTGGCGATATCGATACGTCGTGTTACCCATACATCTTCATGCGACTGCACATAATCGAGGAATCGGCCGAGTGCGGCGGCGCGGCCTGGGCGGCCGACCAAACGGCAATGTAGACCAATGCTGAGCATTTTTGGCGCTGTTGCCCCCTCCGCATAAAGCACATCGAAGCTGTCCTTTAAGTAGCTGAAGAATTGGTCACCACTGTTAAAGCCTTGGTTGGCCGCAAAGCGCATATCGTTGCTGTCGAGTGTATAGGGCACAATTAAGTACGGTTTCTTATAGTCATACACCCAGTAGGGTAGGTCGTCGGCGTAGGAATCTGCGTCGTAGAGGAAGTCCCCCGCTTCGTAGACTAAATCACGTGTATTGGGGCTCGTACGCCCGGTGTACCAGCCCTGTGGGCGCTCGCCGGTCACTTTCTCGTGGCGGCGTATCGCCTCGTCAATTTGGCGTCGCTCTTCATCTTTGTCGACGTATTGATAGTTGATCCATTTAAAACCATGGCAGGCGATTTCCCAGCCGGCATCCTGCATCGCTTTGACCGCCTCGGGGTGCTTCTCGAGTGCGGTGGTCACGCCGAACACAGTGGCGGGCATATTTCGCTCGGTAAACATGCGGTGTAAGCGCCAAAACCCTGCGCGGCTACCATATTCATAAATAGATTCCATGCTCATATGACGCACGCCTTCCATCGCGGGAGCCCCGATAATCTCAGAGAGGAAGGACTCTGATGCCTGGTCGCCATGCAAGATGCAGTTCTCACCACCTTCTTCGTAGTTGATCACAAATTGAATGGCAACTCTTGCTTTGTTGGGCCAAGTATCTTTAGGGGTATGCTGGCCATAACCAACGAGGTCTCGGGGGTAGGTCATAGTGACTCCGCGCAGAAAGTTAAGAAGAATAAGTCTAGTCTAACACTTTGCTGACTATATGGTCAGCTTTTTTGGGCCTGCTACTCTAAGCGATTACCACCGGTTTATCAAACTTAACACCTTATAATTAAAGGCATTATGATGGTTAGATGGCTGAGCAAGAGGGGGCTCTAAAGGTAGCGGGGATGGGTTGGTTAAGGATAATGGAAGTTGTCGTTGATAACATCGGCTGGTGTACAGCGAGGCCTAGCCAGCCTGCGGGGATGCTACTGGCCTGGTTATAACAAGGCTTGGTGTGCCGGTGTTGTTCCTTGTTAAGTATTACTTTTTCTGTTTTGCTTTTAGTGTTTCTTGGCGCATCGTGTCGATTACAGTGCTTGGTAAGAAGGCTCTACGTCTTTAGAGAAAATGAGGTGATCATTTTGTTGCTCTTAAGGGTTAAGCATGAGGGCCACAGTCGGCTGTGGTTTAATATCTGGTGGATAATGTTTCCACCAGAATTACCCTGCTGATACTTAATGTTTTTCTCTTTTTTGGATTGACAAGCTATCTGCCAAACTTGAATGATTGCTGTGCGTAATGACTAACACCTTTATTGTATGGCTTCACTACCTAGTTGAGGGTTAATAAACTTACTGTACAAATCAGCAAGTTTTTTTGTTATTTCTTTCTTTTGTTTATGTACATCTGAGCGCTCGCCTGGATCAGATTCAAGTTCAAATAGGTGTAGTGGGTGTAGATCTTTTTTAGATATGAATAGCTTGTATATTTTCTCTTCGCTCTGATATAAAACCCCCGCAACTTTTCTTTTACTATCTAGATAGGCTATTTTTTCACTATTATCTATTTGTAATGGTTGCCCCAGGAAGCTTTTAGGTATTGCAATCTTTAAGTGATGTAATAGTGTTGGTGGTATGTCCATCAATGTGGCGAAGGAGTTGGTGTTCACTTTCATGTCGATATTATTGCTAGCCCATATAATAATAGGTACGTGAATTTCCTCCTGGTAGATGCTGTTATAGTGCCCCTGATAACCGTGTTCACCCATTGCGTCTCCGTGATCACCAAAAATCACGACTACAGCATTGTCAAGATAACCCTTCGCCCTCATAATAGAAAATATATTCTCCACGTACCCATCAAACTGAGAGGCAAAATTGTCGTGAGCATTTATCTGGGCTTCTAAAATATTTTTACCCCAAGTCGCCATCGAGAATAAGCTGTTAGGTGTAGGCTGATAGCGTTTATACTTTTGTCTGTGATCACCCAGAGGGTGTGATGACATCATTCTTAGGTAGAATAGTTGTGGGTGCTGCGATGAGGGGGGGTATGATGATAATGTGTCGATAATGAATCTGTCGTCATGCTTGTAATATTTTTCATTAAGATCAGCCCTTAAAAAGTTATAAGTAATTGGATTCAAGTATTGATCTAGCCGACCGTGATATAGGTCGCCTGTTCCGATGAAGTTGTTTGTATATCCATTCTCAGCCAATATAGTGAATATGTTTTTTGTATTTTCATTATATGAAAATCTAGAGGCTGTGACTGATGCTATGCCGCAAATAGTTTCGCTGCAATTAGACATGCTGTTTTCTATCTTTACTCCGCCCATTTCTGAGATCAAACTATCAATAAATGGAGTTGTTTTTCGTGTGTTGCCATAGGCGCTTAAGCGATCTGCACGCAATGCGTCCCCGTGTATGAGGATTATGTTTGGTTGGTTTTTTTCTTTTTGTAAAGCTATTCTATTTGGGGCGGCTGCCGCGGGGGCTTTTACTGTTATTGTAGCTTTTTGTTTTTCGTTGAAGAATTCAAATAAAGGCTCCCCTTGCAATGTTGAAGATATGTTTTCCTGTATCGAGTAAAGCGAATAATAAAACAAGAAGAGGAGTATTGGTATGATTGGTAGTATTCCAAAGTGACGTCTGAAGTCCGTTTGAAGGTTTAATAATTTACTGTAAATCTTGATCAGTAGCGCTATTGCGATCAGCAAAAATGCGAAGACATATACGGGGAATCTTTGCAGCTCTTTGCTGAGTACCGATACATTGTTTATTAGGAATGACCAGCTTATCGTATCGTTCCAATAGTTTATGGCGACAATGTTCCCGATGTAAAGTAGTAGCAATAATATCGATAAAGTGCTTATCGAAAAGACAAGAAGTTTGCGAGGTGTGCAATAAAGCAAGGTAATGTATGCAGAGCAGATTGCGATTGTGTGTATCAATATTGCGTTGATAGATAGTGGTGTGTATTTTGAATATAAAATCATTATCAGTAGTGCGGATAATGTATGTGCGAATATAAATAAATGTATTTTTAATTTCATTTTTTTGATTTGATGGTTTTGGAGGTTGGTTTTATAATATTTCTTTAATGGTTGGTGAAATTAATAGAAACAATAAATTTAAAGCCTATGGTGAAACAAATAGATTATATAGGTCAAGTGCGTTATCAAGACGGGCTACATCAACCTACCGTTGACATCGCCGGCTTACCGTACGAAGTGCAGCAGCTTTTCTGGTGCTGCCGCCAGGCCTTGTTATGATCGCTGGGTTTGGCGTAGTGTTGATGATTGTGGAGTAAGTTCATGATAATTGCCGCTAAGCTTTGTTGTTAACCGTCTGATAGATACAGTATCGTACTAACAGCACGAGGGGAAGTTGCAAGTGGTAATTGCTTAAAGAATTTATGACGATTAGGAAGGGGGCGTATGCCCGGTTTTATCGTATTTTGGCAACAAGGTGATGCTACTTAGCAGTTGATCAACAGCCCAAATATACAAGCCTAGGTGGTAAGCGTGTAGTTCATACAGTTCTTGCCGAAGTTATAGTCCAGCGATATTTGAGCTAATATCTATCTATATCCTGGGGTTAACTATGGGGGCTTAGTTATTTAGATGAACTGGGGTGATGCACCGTCATTTAGCCCCCTACACTATTTAGCGTTAAAATGGCGCTTCCCGAGCCATTTCGGCGATATGATGAGCTTGATCTCGTTATACTTGTCGGCAAAGAACAGTGTTCTCAGGGGTGATTCATCCTCTCAAGAGTATAGAGATCCCTGTGTTAGAATAACACTTAAGCCAACTGTTGTTCATCTCGTTAAAGGTGTTGTAATCTTGCCCGTCTGCTGGGTCCATGTAAGTGCCCGCTGGGCGTTGCATGACATAATGAAGGCCAGCAGCTTTCATAACTCCCACAATTCTTAGTAATCTTTCATTGGGCATTAATTGAGGGGGGGCAGTGTTTCTGATAGTAATATTTGATTGTGTACAAAGGGATTCGCAGCTGGGGTAAAGCCAAGACAATGCACTCGAGTATGAACCAGTTTCCATGTGGACGTCACCGTCAAGACCAAGTAGCCGCGCTGCGAACACCAGGTTATGCGGTAACGAATACCCAGCGTTACACAAGTTCATGCCGATCGGTTTGTTGCCGGTGGTGGCCCCAGAGGTGATTTGGTAAAGTGCTGATTCACAGCTAATGTTAGTGTCTAATACTTGGCCCACACACCTTGATTCAGGGAAGTTTGGGAGATTAGGGACACCCAGTTCCCCTGCAGCACAAAGCAAACTAGCTGCACCGCAAGAATTATCATAAAATTGTTTTCTTCGCATGATTAGTTCCTTCTAACATAGATGTTTGTATATACCCAGGTGCTTTCAAGGCGGCCTCGACAAGCGAGACGATTGAATTCGCTAACTAGGTAAAGGACTGTGAATGCTTTTTATTCTCTAAACTTCTCAAGGTTTTTTCTTACGTTTTATTAGTTTGATAGCGATTGAAACCACTAGTAGCACAAAGCCTATGGTAAAAGTGCCTGCGCCCAGTGGAAGGAAAAGACTTTCATGCAGCACGCCGTTGTCGTCGATGCGCTGGTAGAAAATCTCTTCAAAACAGATAAATAATACGCCCATGCCAACGAGCAATAAGCTAATGTATAAAGTGCCGCCAATTGATTTGTTGTTCATGCTTCCTTGCCTCTTGTTCGATTAACTTACAGCTAGGTCTTTATGCGTCAGATGCGTCCAATGCGTTTACAGAGTGCTGTTATCTCGTGGCGGAGCAGGTTCGTGATAGCGCGGGAAGAATCGGCATAGCGTTTGGTAGGTAGTCATATTAAGCTCCTTTATAGCGTTGCTGTTAACATGTCGTTAACAATTACGGTCTAAATCCTTGTAGTACTGACTCAAGAGTTAATATTGCAGTAAAAGATTAAAATGAACAGTTATCTTTTTTTAATTTATTATTATTATTTTTAATAAAACACTCTAATGTCACTGGTCGGGTTTGGCGGTTAGGCTACGTTTGTTGCCCAGAACCGCCTTGTGCGTAAGTAGGTCTACTTATAGTGCTGTGGTGATAAAAATGGGTATAAAACCTGTTAAAGCAATTCCAGTAAGCGTCACGTGAATGGTTTTATTTGTTAAGCCGTCGTTAGTTACAAGTGCCTGCTAGCGAGGGAGACTATAAGGCTGATTAAAGTTGTCGCGTCTTGTTCTTAGCTCATCGCCGAATGCGCCACTTTCTTCCATCGTATTGTGTATGCGGCTCAACCCATAAAGCACGCCGACAAGGCCGGCACCTTGCCAGCCACGCATTAAGCCATGAAGGCCACGGCGCTGAAGATCATTTTGTGCGAACCGGCCTGCTTGCCGGAGCAATTGTGTAATCGCGGTGCTCAGCCCTATGCTACTGACTAGCGCTTCACTTTGCTGTTGTACGCGAAGCTGCCCCTGTTGTTCCAGCTCTCTTGCACTGCGGTTCATCTGCGTTGCGGTAACTGCAGCAGTCAATAAACCGGTGAGAGAGGGGGCTCTCAGGTGACTATAGATTGCAGACGTGCCGGCACTGCGAACATCACTTTCTAGATCGGGATTGCGGACAAAATAATGCGCCCATTGAAAGCCTTGAACGCCTGTATTGTAAAGCGTTTCAGGTGACCGAAATAAGGCACCCATGCCATTGACTCTATTGGTGATCATTGAATTAGCACCCTCGGCAAGTGCGCCTCTATGCGATTCGTTTTGCTCTCTTAATCGATTGATATGGGGCTGGACTGCATTATGTTCTTGAATGGCTTGATTAAAAGATAATGACAGTTGATTGTACTGACGCTGAAAAAACCACTGTTGCTCTTGTGTTTCATTACACATAAATATCTCCCTTTAATGCATGCTCGTCGACGAATTTACTAATCATTGTTAGCAATATCATTTGTTAAGTTTTAATGAGTGCACTTTCTATCTGGCTTTAATTCGGGGGTAAATATTGCAGTAATGTTGTGGGATGAATAGTTATCTTTTTTTAATTTATTTTTTTATTTTGTTTTTATTTTTTTCTATAAGTAGAAACCGAGGGTTCTCGGTTTCTTTGCATGTGATCGATCGTTTTTTTACGCTTTCAGCCAAGCGACAGCTTCATCTTGGTTGTCGAAATATTTTGCCTCACCGGAGAGAAACCAGTTGCCCACCTTCATGGCCATCTCTTGCCAGTTTTTATTGCCGTAAAGGGCGATTTTGTCAAAGCTATTGCCGTGTTTTAGACCGAGCTTTAAATCATCCCAGGCTGCTCGTAGCTCCCACCCCTCGAGCTCAGTGCCGTCGAATAGCACTTTCACTTTTGTCTCTTTCACTTCGGCAAGGGCGGACTCGATCATAGGGGTAATAACGGCGTAATCTTCGTGTTTGAGTTTTCCCTGGGCTTTTAGGGAGAGGAAGAGCTCATCTTCGATGCGCTCAATGCCAATAGATAAACCGTGTTTTTCGATGCTCATGACGTTCTCCATCTGTGATGATAGCAGCGACGCTGACGTCTCTCTGGCGGTGTGTGGCCTACTGTCAGGCCGCTACAGGTAGCGCTAGAGTGGCTATATCAACGGCACAACAAAGTCAGGTACCTGTCTGCCAGGGTAAAGCACTCCTCAAAAAATAGCCGACGGCAAAAGCCTTCAGCATTGAGTGATGAGTGGGTACGAATATAGCCTCTATTTTGACTGCGTGCACATTCGGCGATTGCCGCCATGAAGAGACTTCGGCCCACGCCTTGCCCATCTGCTTCAATAGACACAAATAAGCCCGAAAGGTTCCAGCGATGTGGATTAAGCTACAGCTGATGATGTGTCCATTTGTACACTTGAGAAGAGCAGGCTGCTCTTCTATGTGGCTGCTATCAGTTGGCGGCTTGTGTTATTCTCGCGGCCTCATCTGTTTAAGCATTGATTCACTACCGGTAGGTTATTGCCATGCGTCTGGATAAACGACTCTGTCTCAGTACTACGCTCGACCGTGACACGGCAGCGGCGGCTATTGTGCAGTCTCGGGTCACGGTTGCGGGCGTCGTTGTGACTGAGCCACGTCAGCAGGTGCACGAGAGCCAGCAGGTCTGTCTTGATGGTGTCGCTGTTGTGTTACGTCGCGCTCGCTATTTTATGCTACATAAGGAGGCGGGTTCACAGTGCTCTAATGTCGATGGTGTCTACCCCTCGGTACTTAATTTACTTAACGATCCGCGGGCCTTTGAGTTGCATGTGGCGGGTCGGCTGGATGTCGATACCACCGGTTTGGTGCTGGTCACAGATGATGGGCGTTGGACGTTTAATCTCACTCGACCGGATAAGCAGTGTGCAAAAGTGTACCGGGTACAGCTCAGCCGTCCGTTGGCAGCAGATACCGCCAGTCGATTTGCTGCAGGGCTATCGTTACAGGGGGAGTCACAGCTAACGGCACCCGCTCAACTGCAGGTGCTCGGCTCACGCGAGGCGCTTTTGACTCTCACGGAGGGGCGTTTTCATCAAGTAAAGCGCATGTTTGCCGCGGTGGGTAATCGCGTGCAACAACTGCATCGACAGCAGATTGGTGACATTGTCTTGGATATTAAGCCGGGAGAATGGCGGCCACTAACGGCTGCAGAAATTGGTAACTTTGCGGGCGATAGTGATCTCGATACACAGCACGCCGTCGCAACAGAATGTTGTACACCATGCGTTGACGGCATACGGCCTCAAGCATCGACTAGCTAGGAATGAAACTATTATGAAAATAAAAGATGCGCCGGTCTATAAGCTCGCTGATATCGCAGCCGAGGCGCAAGCGCAAGTACAGGCGCAGTACCCACAGCTTGATCCGGTGATTGCGATCAGTCACCAACTCAGAGCCAGTGGTTTTGCCGCCGACACTTTGACGGTACAGTCGACGAGATATGACCAGCGCCTGCTCATCGTTTTGCACGATGCGCGCCCCAACGAGGTCGATTATGAGTTCTCTCGCCTCAGCGAAGAAGCGCCCTTTGCTTTTTCAGTATTGCCATTGGTAGCGCTAGACCTGCCACAATTTGTGCGTTGGATGACAGGTCCGTTGGCGCAGGGGTAATCGTATCTGTCTCTAACGAATTAACTATAACTCGGCGCGCTGCCTCGATTGACCGCCTCATTTCTCTTGTTCAATTCTTGCCATGATTTATTGCCGTTGTTACTTATTACCTTTAGGTATCGTAATTCGGTGCCTTTGGGTGTGCTCTCCTCCTCTTTTTTGATTTTGGTATCGTTTGGCGTCGTTCTCAGTATCCTTCTGTAACACACAAACTTGTTATGGAGAGCACTATGTCAATCGTTAAACGCCTATCAACCACGCTTATTTCTCGCATCGATAACCTTGTTGGTGATATTGAAAATCATGAAGCGTTAATTAAAGCTGCGATCGATGAGCAAAAGAAGAAAATTGCTGCGGCGAAAATTCAACTGCGCAAGATCAAGGTGAGCGAAACGCATACGGTCGAGCGTTTAGAGGCAGAAGCTGAGCGTACGTTAAAGTGGCAGCAGCGTGCGTTGAAAGAGGCTGAGCATGATGAATCGAAGGCATTGCTCTGCTTGCAGCGCAGGCAAAAGGGGCTCGAGCAGCAGGCGAAACTCCGTGAGATGGTTGCGGAATATCGAGTCACCCGTGAAAGGGTTGCGCAAGATGTTGCCCAGTGTGAGGGTGCGCTAAAAAGCCTGATGCAAAAACATGAGTTGATGCGCGCGAGACAAAGCAGTGTCGATGCCATGTCGGCCATCAACGAGACCGGTGGCGCCGACTTTGATCACTTGCAGGCGAGCTTTGATCGCTGGGAGATACGTTTAGCGCAGGGAGAGATGGGCGATAGAGAGCTCGATAGTATTGACCTGTTAGAGCAAGAGTATCGTGCTGATGAGAATGATCAGGTATTAAGGCTGCAGCTAGCTGAGTTGATTCAGGGCCAGCAAAGTCTGTCAGAATAGAGGAGAGGGGCTATGGATGCATTATCTCAAGCAGCAAACAGTAACGACAGTGATGCAACAGGCTGGTTAGAGCGGCTACCCGGCCTGTTGCGCGGCACTGGTGTGATGGCGATTCTATTGTCGCTGTATGTCTTCTTTGTCCGAGGCTGGGAGGGGAGTGACGACTTGACGCGCTTCCTGATGCTATTCGGGCATACGATTGCTTTAGCCGTCATTGGTTTGACGGCGGGTTCCCTGCTCAAGGAAGGTAAGGGCGCTCGGGCGCTGATGATGTTAGCGCTGGTATCCGTGGTCGCTAACTTCTCGATACTGGGCTCGTTTATCTATGCGGAATATGGCGGAGCGCTGCAGTCGAATTTCACGCCGTTTATGCGCTGGAGTCTCGACAGCCATTCGCTAACCTTGCTGCTGGCAGTACTCGTTCCTGTGGTGCTTAGTGTGGTGGTGCTGATTGGCTTTCGCGTGTTGGCGAGGGGGATGAGCAAGAGGATGAGCAGCCTGTTTCTGCTGAGTAATCTCGCATTGTTATTGCCGTGGCGTGATCCGTTGCTTGTTTCGGTGCTGGCTGTTGCCTTGGCGGCTTACACTTTGCTGCTGGTGATGGCGAGCCATCGTCAACACTTGGAGGCGAAAACAAAAGAGGGACGGTTATCGTTGCTGTTGCAGTTTGTGCCGCTAATGGTACTGTTAATCAGAAATATCTGGCTCTATGACGATGCCACTATCCTCTATGCCAGCCTTTGCATGGTGGCTTTTATTGGCTTGCGTCAGCTTGCGTTGATGATGGCATCAGCGACGCTGTTTTGTTCGCTGATTGATGCTGTCTCGGCACTGTTGAGTCTTATGATAGGCGCGCTCAGTGTTGGTCTTGTGGCGCGACTCGTTGCTGTCGATGCTGTGGTGCTGACGTTTTCTTCGATGATTTCTGCGGCGCTGCTCTATGAGTTGTCGACGCGGGCAAGGTCTTTGAGCCGGTGTTATAGAAACAGTGCGGTGATTGTCTTGGTGCTCGGTGTCGTGCTGAGTATGGTGTTTGAAGACTCGACGCTATCGAGCTTGATGAGTTTATTAATCGGCGCTGCGCTGCTTTACTTCAGCTGTATGACCAAGCATCGTATGATGTTGCTGGCCGCTTTGTGCCTTATCGCCGCGGGCTTTATCAGCCTAACATTCAATCTTTGGTGTGCTTTTGAGATGAATGCCTGGGTCGTTTCTGCCGTTGTCGGTGTTGTCGCTATTTTGGCTGGCTCGGTGCTGGAGTCAAAGGGCGCGCAGCTGAAGGCACAGTTGCTGCAGTATCAGACCAAGCTCAACCAGTGGGCGCCCTGAGGTGTCATCGCGCAGCTGATCGCTCAGGCTGCGCTGTTGTTATGTTTTGAGTTTACTTGATCATCGGTTTAAACAGGCCGTAATCCCAGCCCCGCATTGCCAGTAAGACGGTAACGCCGTCGCGCTGCTCTAGGGGGAGGCCGACATCTTCCTGATTGAGTTCTTCAAACTCCTTTGCCAGCCGCTTCATCTTTCTCTGAAATTCGTTATTAGAAGCCTTGGAAAGCATACCGTTGAGCACGACTAGCTGTTCGCCCTCGTTTTTAAAGCGCGTATCAAAGTATTCTTTGGCAATCTTGTCCTGGAAGAACTGTTGAATCGGTCCGTTTTCAAGCCAGCTAAAGTTGGGCGAGACTTTCAGCTTAATTTTGTTTTTGGGGAGCAGTTCAATAATATTTAAGCGGTCGAGATAGGCCAGTTTCTGAATGCATTCCATCTCATCAATATGATAAAAATCGATAATCTGGGGCATGGTCCAACGGCTGAGTACACAGACGGCAACCAGTAATAGCGTGACGTCTTTGCTGATCTCTTGCTCCTGTTCTTTGGTGAGCTGCTCTAGCTTAGAGGACTGCTCTTCCATCATTTTGACAAGGTCGGAGATCTCCATGCCGATCATCTGACAGACTTGATCGAGCCTAGCGAGAGAGAAGCTTTGCTCAGAGAACAGCCGTTTGACGCTGGTCTCGGTTAAGCCAAGTACGTGGGCGGCATCGGCATAGGTTTTGCCGTGTGCTTTCAATGCACGCTTGAGGGTTTGCACTAACGCGTTTGTTTGAGCCATAACGGAGTAACCAGCTACTTTAAATCAGTAAGATCGTTAAAGGTATTAAATAATAATACCTTTAGCTGTGATCTTGCAATGGCTGCTTGTCTCAGGGCGTGGCCTCGGCGTGTATCGATTGACGGCTGTTATTTTTTAAACTTTATTATCTTCGTGATAATAAAAACGACGATAATGATAAACCCGGTGACGAAGCTAGCCGTTCCCATGGGCAGGAAAATACTTTCGCGTATGGCACCGTTTTGATCAATGTGCCGATAGAAAATCTCCTCGAAGCTGATAAATAATACGCCAGCGGCGACGAGTAATAGGCCGATATATAACGAGCCAGTAATAAATTTATCATTCATGAATGCTAACCTCTGTCCTGTTTTTCTCGCCGATGGCGGGTTTTGTATGTAGACGCCTCTAATGTGGAGGCTGTGTTTTTATCGTGTTAGGCGAGTCCCATTAAAAATAAAATCGCAGGTGCCAATGTTGCGATTAACAGGGTGGTCATCAGAATGACGAGGCAGCAATCCAGTCCCAAAATATTATAAGCGTGGCTGCTAATAACGATCAGTAGCAGTGACGCGAGTAATATTGCCATGGCCCTTACCTCGGTAATGCGCCGGTAAAATAGTTGGTCGCTTTGTAACGGTGAATCTATTGAAACCTCGTAATCTCGAGTGTTTTTATACCGGCAGGCTGGGGCAGGCTACTATGAGGAAACAGGGATTCGATACCGTGCGTTACGCGGTATTCGCGCTTAACCTTGAATTTGCAGGCTTAAAGAGAACAAGGTGTCTGAATGGTAAGGTTTGAAAACAACGTAAATTCAAAAACGATTCGCTTAAACTGAGAAATAATCAAATTGAATCTCTTGATCAAGAGCGAGTTTTAAAAGAGAGGGTTATAAAAGGGGGGGTTAAAAAGAACGAGATTAAAAAGAGAGAGCTTAAAAAGAGAGAACATTAAAAAATGTCACGCCAGAGAGAAAGCTAGAGAGCGAAAGAGGGCGGCTCCAGTGGAGGCGTATCGTAGTAAGGGCAGCCCGCTGTAACGGGCTGTCTCAATGTTAATCGCAACAACTCTATTACTCTCATTGTGTGCAGCGATTAACAACTGGCCTGCTCGCCTGGCTCAGGCTGTGTAAGTGAGGCCTGCTGCCGGCGGAGCAGTCTCAGGGCGAGCATCAGTGCCGAGAGACCGAAGAGCAGCATGGTCAGCGATGAGCCGATAACTACGCCTTGGGCACCGAGGAGGGTGGCACCGAAGTGACAGAATAACCAGGTTGCCAGCGTCGAGCGTAGGACGTTGAAGCCGGTAGACCACAGCGGTCGGCCGCAGTTGTTGAAGACGGTATTAGCGAGAGCGAGAAAGCCGAGGCCGGAGGCTAGCGGTATCTGGTAGTAGCAGAAGGTCTCGATCATGATCGCGCTGTCGCCTGTGGCGCCGTAGAGCTTGATGAAGAGGGGGCACAGGGCTGCTAATAGCGCCCAGGTCAGCAGGGTGTAAGCGCTAATCAGCTGCATACCGGCACGGATAACCTGCCCGACACGATCAAAGCGCTTGGCACCAATATTTTGGCCGATTATGGGGCCGGCGGCACCGGAGAGGGAGAAGAACACGGCGAACAGTAGCGGTGAGAGACTGCCGACGAGGGTGCTACCCGCGACGGCCTCGCTGCCAAAGGGCGCTAGGTAAGTCATGACCACAATGCCGCCGACAGGGGTAGCGAGGTTGGTGACGAGGGCGGGGCCGGCAATGCGGAAAAAAGCCCGAAAGTGTTGCCGAATAAGGGCTAGGTTGACGACTTTGAGCAGTTGATGGCGGTGGCTGAGTATCCAGATGCCGAGTAGGAAACTGGTGACCCGTGCACCGACGGTCGCCCAGGCGGCGCCCTGCAGCCCAAGGTCGAGGCCAAAGATCAATAGGGGGTCGAGTATTAGGTTGATCAGTGAGGCAGTGAGCGAGAGCTTCATTGCCCAGGCGGGGTCAGCGGCACAGCGCAGGCCAGAACTATTGACCATACCGAGGGTGGCGAGTGGCATACTTGGCAGCACGATCGCCATGTACAGCAAGGCCTGATGTTTTGCGCCGCTGGAGGCGCCAAGTAGCGTCAGTAAGCTGTCTAAGTTGGGCCATAGTAGCAGCGCGACGCCGGCTGATAGTGCCATGGCGATGGCAAACACCACGGAGAAATATTCGGCGCCCTCTGCCTTGCCGCCGCGTCCGATCGCCTGCGAGACAAGCACGCCGGTGGAAACGGAGAAGCCGATGCCGAGTGCGCCGCAGATAAACAGTAGGCTACCGGCAAAGCCAACACCGGCCAAGATATCGACATCATCGAGCAGGCTAAGAAAAAACATGTCGACGATGGCGACACTAAACATACTGAGCATGCCGACCACCGATGAGGCGGTCATGATGATAAGCTGGCGGTTAATAGATCCTTCGGTAAAAGACCCGGTCATAATGACGTCCTCGCCTCAGTGGCAACGATAAAGAGTGATCGGTGTAATCGCGGTAATTTTTTCTGTTCAGATAGCTCAAGGCCTAGGCTACTCGTTAGAGTAACCCAGGCCTTGATTGATCTTAGCTAAGAGTGGGGTTAGCGCAGCCTCTACAGGGCGCTGGCACCGGCTCTTGGCTTGTGACCATCGCTGAGATGTTCAATGCTCTCACCGGTTAACGAGTGACCGGCGATGGTGTAGGCGCGACCAAAGTCTTTCACATAGCGACCGCCCAGAGGCGTCAACTTGAACAGATTGAAATCGGTCATCTTGCTCAGGTTGTGAATACGCTCACCCTGCTTGTCGAATAGTGCTTGGATACCAGCGTCATAAGCCTCACCTGACTCGAATGGGATGTGCTCGGCGCTGACTTGGTAGTTGACGCGAACACGGGCAAAGATGGTTTGTGATTCAGATTCATCCTGCACAACCAGCACAGCGGCCTTCGGATCGTTCCTCAGGTTAACACCGTGTATGGCGATATCGCTCAGCAGCACATAAAAGCAGTCATCGCCGATCGCAAAGGGCGCGTAGGAGGCGTAGGGGTGGCCGTCCTGATCAAGCGTTGAGAGATGCAGCGTACGACGTGTTTGTAGAAAGTCCAGTAGCTCGTCGGCTAACCTGACTTCCATGGCCTTGTTCTTCATGCGTGCTCTCCTGTTGTGTGCTGATTTTTTAAGGCAAGAAACTGTTCTTTTTGGTCGCTGTGTAGCACGCCGTCGGCGTCACGCCCTAAGAATATTTTAAACAGACATTCGTCGTCGCTGCTCTCAAAGACAAACGCGTGGCTCTCTTGGCCACGATGTGCTTTTGATTGAAAGCGAATACGCGCCACTTTGTCCAGGTTAAGGTGGCCCTCAAAGCCATTTTCACCTTTTAGGTTGTAGAAACCGTGGGCAAGCTCCCCCTTGGGGAAGACGCCCTTAAATTCGAAAACGCAGCCACCGTGTAAAATAATGGTGGTGGTATTGCCCCACTGGCTGACAGTCTCCAGTAGTTGCTGGGCGAGTTCGCCCGGCATAGATGTGGATTGTTCTGACACTCAAGCTACCTTTTGGTGAGGTTAGCCAGGCCAAAAGGTAGGTGGCCTGGTTAACGGTTAAACGCTGTTATTTTAGAAACTATACTGTGCTGATAAGCGGACGGAACGGCCGACCTCGTAGACCGAAGACCACGCGTTGCGGTAGTTATAATCAAAGGCGTTGGCGACGGTAAGGTCAACCTTAACACCTTCGAGGGCTTCACTGGTAGGCTCCCAAGTGGCGTAGAAGTCGGCAGTGGTATAGCCCTCGTAGGGGCCTTGCGTGTCGCTGCTTGGGGTGTGATCCTGGTCGCCGGTCTTGATCGCACGTACACCGACCTTGCTGTCAATCGCCCAGAGCGCGTAGCCCAGCTCCGCTACCCACTTGTCGGCGGGGATGTTGGAGAGGTCTTCCTTGGTGTCTCGATCTTCACCGCGAGTCTGGCCGTAAGAGAGGGAGGCTGACAGCGCGTTCAGCTGGTAGTCGGCGGCAATCTCGAAGCCTTGAAGGCGTGCTTTGGCAACATTCTCTGAAGTGGAGGTGCCTGCACAGCCTTCTCCCATTCCAGGGATGAAGCATTGTGGGGGTATATTCTGAGGCACGTAGACGCTGAGTTGAATGAAATCCTCTACCTTGTTATCAAATACGGCGGCAGTGATGTTCAGCTCGTCGTCGGCGAAGACGTTACTGAAGTTGAAGTCACCTTTAAACTCGTAATTGCTCGAGGTCTCGGGTTTCAGGTCAGGGTTGGGGGTGAAGAGGTTGGATGGACCGCCAGGGTACATAGCGAAATGAGTGCCGCTCATGTACAGCTCATAGACGTCGGGGGCGCGGAAGGCTTCGTCGTAGCGTAACGAGAAATTGGCCCAAGAGCTGGCTTGCCAGCTAATGCCTACAGAGGGTGAAAGCGCAGATTCGTCGCTGTCTTCAGAGCCATCTGCCTTTGATTTGAATTGATCATAACGCACTCCTGCCTCAAGCACGACGGTGTCGAGGAGCTGATAGTCACCGTAGAGGAAAGCGCCTGCGGTAGTGGTCTTGGCGTCAGTAGGGGGCGTTGGGCGACCATCGCCGCCGCCAGAGCCGGGGCGGTCAGTGTCGAAGCTATCTTCGTAGCCGTCGATACCGGCAAGTAGGTTGAGCTGGTCGAAACTTGCCTTGTTAGTAATCGAGAAGCCGACAGTCTCGATGTCGCTCAGATCCTTGCCGTTGTTGAGGTTGACCTCTTCGATGCGGGTGTGATTGCGATACAGCTTGCTGTCGAGGTCGATATAGTCGTTGTCAACGGGGTTTAAGTTGTAGCTCAGAGCCAGGTGTTCATCGCGGGTTTTACGGTCGATCAGGGCATCTTTGCTGTTGAGTTGGTCGTCGGTGCTGCCGACCACGGGGGGGTGGCCATCGTCATCGCTGGTGCGGTAGTTCAGGCCCAGCTTGTTGGCTTCGTTGATCTGCCAGTTGAGCTTGGCGAGGGCGGTGGCGTTCTGAGTTTCGCTGCCATAGAGGGTGTCGCCGTTACCCTGTTCCATCTGGTCAGCATCAAGATAGGTGGCGCCGAGTAGCCAGTCGAAGGCGCCTTGCTTGCCGGCGACGGCTGCAGTGGTTGACCACTGGTCACCGTTGCTGTTGAGGCCACCTTTAACAAGCCCGCCAAGGCTCTTGCCGTCATCGACTAAGTCGTCGGCGGTGATGGTATTCTGTGAGACCACACCGCCGATGGCACCGGAGCCCCAGAGTGAGCTGACAGGGCCCTTAACCACATCGACCGAGCTCAGTAGTGCTGGGTCGAGTTGGTAGGACGGGCGGTGTGAGAAGTTGGTGTTAACACGGGTGCCGTCGATGACCTGCAGCACTTTGTTGCCTTCCATGCCGCGGATATTGACGGACTGGTTGCCGGGAACCGAGCCGCCAGCAACAGAGACGTTGGGGGCATATTTCACGGCCTCGGCCACAGAGTTAGGCTGTGTTTCATCGAGTGTTTCTTTACCGACACTGTCGATAGAGCGGGAATCTTTTTGTGCGGTTTGATCAATACGGTCGGCGGAGACGGCAACCTTCTTCATCGTAGTAATAGGCTGTCGAGTATCGGCTACGGCGGATTGTAGGGCTAATACGCTACAGAAACTGCCTAGTACAAGGGAAGGGAGTGTGTGCTTCATGTTATCTCCAACAGGTCGTTATTTTTGCCTCTCTTGCGGAGGCGACTGACTGATTCAAGAAACGGTGTTCTTGTCATTTCGGCAAGACTAACATCGATATTCACTGTCAGCAATAAGAATCATTCTTATTCTCATTCTCGCTTGCGTTCTCATTTGGTGGTTGTTAGTATCCTCACACATAATTTAGGGTTTTTCTGACGTTGAAAAGGCATCGTGATGATTATTCGGGCAGGTTGTTTTGCCAGCGCTATCGCAATACATGGCCTTCTATGGGCTGCTATCCCAGAGCCTCAGCCAGTGGATCTATTGGCCGGTGGCGGTGTGACGGCAGAAAATATTGCGATCTCGGTCAGCTATCAGCAGTCGCCAACGGTGCAGGTGAACGATCAGCCTAAACTCGAAGAGCTGCCGCAAGAAAGTGCTGCGGAAGTAGTGCAAAGCGCGGTAGTAGAGACAAAGGCAGCCCCTAAAGAGATCGTTTCTAAAAAGACCGTTGCTAAAAAGAAAGCCCTTGAAAAAACGGTTTCTGAAAAGACAGTCCCTAAGCAGGTCGCCTCGAAAAAGAAGCTTGTCGTAGAGAAAACGCTGGCAGCCAAGCCAGTAGAAAAAAACCTGAAAAAGACGCAGAGCAAAACGAAGGCTGCCTCTGCTTCGGTGGCTGCCGCCGCCGTCAAGCGTAACGAACAGGGCGTGCATCAGGAGGTCATCAGCGAGCCACTGTTTGCCGATGCACCGGTGCCACCCGTCTACCCGAGGATTGCGCGTAAGCGTGGTCAAGAGGGGACCGTTTGGATTGATATCGCCCTCGATGATAAGGGGCGGCAAACCCGCGTTGAGATTTATAAAAGTTCTGGCGTTCGCTTGCTTGATCGCGCCGCACTAAAAGCCGTTCAGCAATGGCAGTTTCTGGCGCAGCGAGTGGGTAATACCTCCTACGCTTCTCTGGTACGTATTCCTGTAGAATTTTCCCTGGATTAATTGATATGTCGTTTTACCAGCAGTTATCCGCTCAGTTAGGCTTGCTAACCGTGCCACTCCTCTTGTGCTCATTAATAGCCATCACACTACTGATTGAAAAAGTTGTCGTGCTCAGTTTGCAATCATTTAGAAAAGCGAAGGTGAGTGACACATTAGTGGCTTTTGATGGCAGTGCAAAGCCACCACTTGTCGCCAAGGGACTGAACCTATTATCGGTACACAGTGCAGAGCCGAAGTCAGTGCGTGAAGAAATTGCCTCTATTTGGTTAAACGCGCAGCGTGGCAAGTTATCGAGTGGTATTCGTCTGCTACAGGTGGTGGCGCTGGTGACACCGTTGCTGGGCTTGCTCGGGACTGTGCTGGGGTTAATTCAGGTGTTTGATGATCTAGGTGGTCACCATGGGCCGATCGAGCCATCGCTGCTCGCCGATGGCCTAGGCTTGGCCATGTACACGACGGCAGCGGGTTTGCTGATAGCACTACCGGCGCTCGCCGGCGCGCACCTGTTACAAATCTGGGTCGATAAAATTATTGGTACGACCGAATATGCGATGAATAAGGTTAGCTTGAAAATCGATGGCGTGACGATGGGGCAGTGTAATGATTAAGGCGGCAGCGAAGAGTGAATCCTCTCTAGCGGTGCCGGAATTGACGCCGCTTATTGATATCGTTTTTATTGTTATTGTTTTTTTATTGATTACTGCCAACGTGCCGCTGCTCAAGTTACCTGTCGATATTCCGCAAACGGATAATGAGGCGGCACTCACGGCGAGTACGCCGTCGGTGTTAACGGTGACGATTGATAAGGTGAAACCTTATTGGAGTATAGAGCAGCAAACTTATGCTGATTGGCCTAGCTTTAAAGCGGCATTATTGGCACGCTTAGGTGACCCGTCCATGTCATTGACGATTGCCGCCGACAAGGCTGCGCCGACGGAGCCGCTGCTGCAGTTGTTAGCCTTGTTGAACCAGCAGCAGATATCTAATACACAAATAATTATGCAACAACCAGGTACCTCATCATGATCACAGCCTCTTCTTCACCGCGCTTTTCACGCCTCGCAAAATGCGTTGGCTTCACCGCACTGCTTACGATGACGAGTGCCGTCCAAGCGGCAGAACAACGAATCATCAGTACCGATGCGGGCAGTACTGACATTTTATTGGCGCTCGATAAAGGCGCGGACTTGGTGGGTGTCGATGTGACCAGTGTTATTCCGCCACAGCTGAAGGCGGCGAAGCTGGGCTATCACCGTATGCTGGCAACCGAGGGGGTATTGAGCCTTAACCCGAATATGGTGGTCGGCAGCGAGCACATGGGGCCTGCGGAAACCGTGGCGGCGATTAAGAAGGCGAATATTGCGCTGTTACAGCTGCCCGCTGCACGTGATGCCAAGAGCCTGAAAGAGAACATCGTTAAGATTAGTGCGTTTGTGCACAGCGAACAGCAGGCTAAGCCACTGTTGCAGCGCATTGATCAGAGTATGGCAAAAGTAGCTGAGCACCAGTTGCCGCCGAACAGCAAGGTCGCCTTTTTGTTGCAGATGGATGGCAAGGGCTTGCGCCTAGCCGGGCAGGGCACGACCGGTGATGACTTCATTCACCTGTTGGGTGGTGAGAGTCTCGGCGCGCATCGTGGTTATCAATCGGTTTCAGCGGAAGCGCTACTGAGCCTTCAGCCTGACGTTATTATCGTCGCAAGCCGTGATATGAGTCGTTCGCCGGTGGCGATGCTGCTAGAAGCAACGCCGCTGTTAAAGCACACGCCTGCGGGCACACAACAGCGTATTGTCGCTGTCGATGGTCGTCAGCTGGTATCAGGTATCAGTCTTGAGGCGATGGATGCGCTGGTTGATGTCTCTGCAGCACTCAACGCGGCTAAGCCTGCCTCATGATTAACCGGTTGCCACTCACGACGCTGCTGCCGTTATGCCTTGCGCTGATGATTGCCGCGGTGACGCTGTCGATTACCAGTGGTGCGATGGCGTTGCCGGCCAGCCAGAGTCTGCTGGCGATCTGGGATAGCTTGTGGCGTACCGAGTACAGTAACTTAGCGCAATATCAGCAGTTAGTGGTGTTGGATTTACGTTTGCCACGAACCTTGTTAGCGCTATCAGTCGGAGCCATCTTGGCGCAGTGCGGCGCGGTCATGCAGGGCCTGTTTAGAAACCCATTGGCCGATCCTGGCATTATCGGCGCCTCATCTGGGGCGGCGCTGGGGGCGGCTTGTGCCATCATCCTGCTGCCTGTCGCGATGCAGGGCGTCAGTACACCGGTTGCCGCTTTCCTGGGGGCCTTGTTGACCACGATGTTGGTGTTCAAATTGGCGCAGGGCGAGTCCGGCACCTCTGTGGTAATGCTGTTGTTAGCGGGGGTGGCAGTGGCTGCCTTCGGCGGAGCCATGATGGGTTTCCTCAACTATATCGCCGACGATCAATCGCTGCGTGATATTACGCTGTGGTCGATGGGCTCGGTGGCGCATGTCGGCGATGGCATGTTGCTGCTTTGCTTTGTGACCATGGTGTTGACGGCGCTGTATTTTCAGCGCCATGCGCAGGCATTGAATGCGATGCTGCTGGGTGAGTATGAAGCGCGTCATCTCGGCGTTAACGTCGAACGGATGAAGATCAAGCTCATCGTGGTGACGACGATCGGTATTGGTATCACAGTAGCTGCCGCCGGCATCATCGGCTTTATCGGCCTGGTGATTCCCCATTTGGTGCGTATGCTGACTGGCCCTGATCACCGCACTTTGTTGCCTCTATCGGCGATATTGGGCGCATTACTGTTGCTCTTTGCCGATGTTGGTGCGCGTCTGATCATGATGCCAGCAGAGCTGCCGGTGGGGTTGATTACCGCGGTGATCGGTGCTCCTTTGTTTACCGTGTTGCTGATCCAGCAGCGCAAGAATTTCACTTAGTGCGTGCGTGTTTTGATCCACCCTTAGGAGTGCTGCCTCAATATGTTAAGTGTCTCTCAACTCAGCGTCAGTGTGGCCGATAAGACGCTACTCGATATCGATAATTTCTCGATGAGTAGTGGCGAGATGGTGGCTATCTTGGGGCGCAACGGCGCCGGTAAGTCGACCTTTTTCAAGGCGATCAGCGGTGATGTCGTCAGTCATGGGCAGCGTCTATTGCATGAGCAGTCATTGGCCGAGTGGTCGGGGCCGAGCCTGGCGCGCCACCTCGCAGTGCTGCCGCAGGCCAGTCAGCTGAGCTTTCCTTTTACTGCGCAAGAGGTCGCGGCCCTGGGGTTGATTCCGCTGACGATTAATACGCGTCAGGGCGAACGCTTGGTGCGCGATATGTTAGAGCGTACTGATACGCTGCGTTTTGCCGAACGCCCTTATACCAGTTTGTCGGGAGGAGAGCGTCAACGCGTCCACTTGGCTCGAGTGTTAGTGCAGTTGGCTCAGGCCGAGCGCCCGCCGCTGCTGTTGCTGGACGAGCCGACCTCGGCGCAAGATTTGGCGCAACAGCATCAAATACTGCAGCTCTGTAAAGACCTGTGCACGCAGCAGGACTATGGTGTACTGGTGATTCTGCACGACCTGAATCTCAGTCTGCGTTATTGCGATAGCGTTGGCCTGCTAGAGTCGGGAAAGATGGACAAGCTGGGGCGTCCGAGTGACGTCTTGACGCCGGATGAGATTGATCGCCAGTGGGGCTACCGGCCGGAGCGCTTGGTGACAGCTTCGGGTAACGAAGTCTACGTCTAATTTCCCCGCTTTTAATAGTGCTTCTCAATAAGTGTTGGATTAAAAAATATAGCCGAAGACGTCGTTAAGTAGGGAGCCTCTGTTGTTAACGGCCCGGCCCGCGGCGAGTTTCCTGTGCTCGGCCATTTCTGCTATCACTACCCGTGTTGACGGTATAGAATGCGGGGTTAATGATTGAATACCCTAGGAAGCATACATACCGATGAGCTATCAGGTACTGGCCCGCAAGTGGCGACCCAAAAGCTTTAAAGAGATGGTGGGTCAGGAGCACGTGCTGCGTGCACTGATTAACGCCTTAGATCGTCAGCGATTACATCATGCCTACCTGTTTACCGGTACCCGCGGTGTCGGTAAGACGACGATCGCACGTATTCTGGCCAAGTGTTTAAACTGTGATGACGGTGTCAGCTCTGAACCCTGTGGTCAGTGTGGCGCTTGTACGCAGATTGCCGACGGCCGCTTTATCGATCTTATAGAGGTCGATGCGGCATCGCGTACTAAGGTAGAAGACACGCGTGAGCTACTCGAAAACGTTCAATACGCGCCCACCGCAGGTCGTTACAAGGTGTATCTGATCGATGAGGTGCACATGCTCTCCAACAGCAGTTTTAACGCGCTGCTGAAAACTTTAGAAGAGCCGCCGCCACACGTGAAATTCCTCCTGGCGACGACGGATCCACAAAAACTGCCGGCGACGGTGTTGTCGCGCTGCCTACAGTTCAATCTTAAAAACATGTCGCCGGATCGTATTGTCGGGCACTTAGAGTATGTGCTCGGCGAAGAGTCGGTCGCCTACGATGAGCCGGCGCTGTGGTCGCTGAGTCGTGCCGCCGACGGCAGTATGCGTGATGCGCTCAGCCTCGCCGACCAGGCCATTGCCTACGGTTCCGGTGAGGTACGTGAGGCCGATGTGACGATGATGCTGGGCACCATCGACCAGCACGCCGTCTACCGTCTGTTATTGGCGCTATCGGCGCAAAATGGCGCGCAGTTATTAGCCGAAGTGGCGCTAATGGCCGAGCACGCCGCGGACTTCGGTTCGGCGCTCGAAGAGTTGCTCAGCGTGCTGCATCGAGTAGCGATAGCGCAGACGGTGCCCGAGGCCTTGGATAACAGTTATGGCGATAAGGCACGTATCAGCGAGTTAGCCGGGCAGGTAACGGCCGAAGACGTACAGCTGTTTTATCAGTTAGGCCTGAGTGGTCGCCGAGATCTACCCCTGGCACCAGATGCTCGCTCGGGCTTTGAGATGCTGCTGCTACGCATGCTGGCGTTTAAGCCCGTGGGTATTCCAGAGTTACCGACACAGACACTGGCGGAGACCGCGGCCAGCGCGCCGGTAGAGATGAGCCCCGAGTCACTGGCGCTAGCAGACAGTTCTCCCGCACCGTCAGCCGCAGTAAAAAAGACTGAACCCACGTCGGCCGAGGCCGCATCGGAAGCAGATGATGTGCCGCCGTGGGATACCGAGACACCTTATGCCAAGCCCGCTCAGTTATCGGCGGTGAAATCGACGACGGGTAAGGCTGCGACGAGTCAGGCTAGTCAACGGTCAGCAGCTCCTGAGCCTGTAGCGCCGGAAGCCGCCACTGTTCAGCCGGCAGTGACCGAGACCGTTGCCAAGAGCTTGATGGAGATGGCGACCGCGTCGTCCGCGCCGAGCAAAGCGCCTGAGCCTAAAGCAGCAAGAAGTGCGGCGATGCAGGCGATTAGTAGCAGTATCAATCAGCCCGCGGCAAAGCCACCCGAGACAAAAACGGTGTCTGCGCCAACGCCAACGCCAACGCCAGCACCGGCACCGGTTCAGCCTGCAGCGCGCAGCAATAGTGTGGCAGAGATGCTGGCAAACACCCCAGTAGAGCAGCCAGAGCCAGAGCAGCAAGACAGCGTCGCCGTCGATAAGACGCTGCCGCTGTCTGAGCGTCTTGAGTTGACCGCAGAGAATTGGCCCGCGCTCTATCTGCAGCTATCGTTGAACCGGGTGGTTAAAAATATTGCCTCGAACTGTATTCTGACCGCGTTTGATGGTGAGTCCGCCAGTTTCATTTTGGATGAACGGCAGGCCACGCTTTATAACGAGGGCCACCAAGACAAGCTGGCCCTGCAGTTGAGTGACTATCTTCAGCGTACGGTGAAGGTGGTTATCACGCCAGCGGCATTAACGGCAGAGAGCCCGGCGCTGCGCCGTGAGCGCATCATGGCGGAACAGCTGCAGCATGCGGTTGAGTTAGTCGAGAGTGACCCCAATATTGATATGTTGAGGCAGCAGTTCGGAGCGGTGGTCATACCGGGCAGTATCCGGCCACTACTGTCTTGAAACCTTGCGGGCATGAACGAGTAACGGCACGAAAGATTTAGCATACAACAATGAGAGTACATCGCTGCTGCGGTGTCGACGTGATAGGTGATTATGATGTTTGGAAAAGGCGGAATGGGCGACCTGATGAAACAGGCGCAGCAAATGCAAGAAAAGATGGCCGAAGCGCAGCGCCAGCTGGCGGAAGCTGAACACGTTGGGCAGGCGGGCGCTGGCCTCGTCGAGATTGTGATGACCGGCCGACACGATGTTAAGCGTGTCACCATCGATGACAGCCTGATGTCTGAAGATAAAGAGATGCTGGAAGACCTGTTGGCAGCGGCAGTCAACGATGCCGTGCGCCGTGTCGAAGCGTCGAGCAAAGATTTAATGAAAGACGTTGCTGGCGGTGTTGATATCCCCGACGGCTTCAAGATGCCGTTTTAATAATGAGTTTTAGTCCTCTTATTGAGCAGTTGATTAGCGCGCTACGTTGTCTACCCGGGGTGGGGCCAAAATCTGCCCAGCGTATGGCAATGCAGCTGTTGGAGCGTGACCGCGAAGGCGGCCGCCATCTCAGTGAGGTATTAAAGCTGGCGATGGACGGTGTCGGGCGTTGTCAGAAGTGCCGAACGTTTACCGAGCAGGAAATCTGCAACCTGTGTGATTCACCACGTCGCGATGAGAAGTTGTTATGCGTCGTCGAGACGCCTTCCGATGTATTGGCGATTGAGCAGACCGGCGGTTACAGCGGCCTCTACTTCGTGTTGATGGGGCACCTGTCGCCTATCGATGGTATTGGCCCTGAGGAAATCGGTGTCGACGAGCTGTTGCGACGTGTCGATGAAGCTGGCGTGAAAGAAGTGATTATGGCGACCAACCCGACGGTAGAAGGGGAGGCGACGGCGTTTTATATCTCCGAACAGCTACAGAGCCAGGGCGTTCTGGTGAGCCGAATTGCCCATGGTGTTCCCCTGGGTGGCGAACTGGAATATGTCGATGGCGGCACCTTGGCGCATGCCATGGCCGGGCGCAAGCAGATTGATCTCTAGCTCGGTGGTCATCACCGAGTGTTTTTCCGAGCGAACAAACAACAGAATGCTATAGGGCTGATAATTTATGAAGACAGAGTTTCGCTGGATAGAGTCGGCGGCGCAGCTGCGGCAGCTGGCCGATAGTTGGCTGCAGTGTGATGCGATTGCGATCGACACCGAGTTTATGCGCACAGACACCTTCTATCCGATTGCGGCGCTGATTCAGATTGGCGATGGTGATAACACCTACCTACTGGATCCGCTGGCGATCACCGAGTTGTCGCCGTTGGCCGAAGTGTTGACCGCGCCGCAGGTGATTAAGATTTTTCATGCCTGCTCTGAGGATTTAGAGGTCTTTCAGCGCCTGCTGGGTGTGATGCCGCAGCCGTTGTACGACACGCAGATCGCCGCGGCGATGTTAGGTGAAGGCTTCTCGGTAGGTTATGCCGGCTTGATGAAGGCGTTGCTCGATGTCGATATTCCGAAGGGTGAGACGCGCTCTAACTGGTTGCGTCGTCCGCTCACGGATAGTCAGTGCCTCTATGCGGCAATGGATGTCAGCTATCTGTTTGAAGGCTTTAAGCTGTTGTTTGCTCGGGGCGAGCAATGTGGACGCAACGACTGGGTGCTCGATGAAGGCGAGCGCATGCTCGATAACCAGCGTTACCTACAGCGCAGCGACTGCCAATACTTGAAGGTGAAATCGGCCTGGAAGCTATCGGCGGTCGAACTGCATATCTTGATGCAGTTGTGCGAGCTGCGTGAGCAGCGGGTTCGCAAGCTCGATATTCCCCGCAGCCGCTGGCTGAAGGATGGCATGTTGTGGGATATCGCCAAGCGTAAGCCCAAGCGTCTGGCAGAGTTGTCCGACATCCAAGGCATACCGGCCTCTTTTGTACGCAACAACGGCGATAGCCTGTTGGCGCTGGTGCAGAGTGCTATGTCTACATCGGCTGAGCAACTGCCGCAGTGCCTGCCAAAACCCTTGGGTTCGGAGTCTGCTGCCGTGATCAAACGGCTGCGTGCGGTGGCTACGGAGGTGGCCGAGCAGCAGCAGATGGCGGTCGAATTATTGTTGAAGAAGAAGGATATAGAACAGTGTATCCGTGTACAGCCGAAGACGCTGGAGGCGTTGCCGGCTAATCTGCAAGGCTGGCGGGCAGCACTGTTCGGCGATGCCTTAATCGCGGCACTGTAAGCGCGGTTATTTTTCTGTACAATGCGAGCCAGATAGATCGCGCCGTGTTCAGATGCTGAATACGGCGTTTTTTGTGCCAAGGGCCTCTACGACGAGTCCCCGGCTGTATGCGAAGTTACCGTGGGTTGAGTCATGAAAGTGTTGTGTGATGTCTATCGTCTGGCCAAGAAAGTCGACGCCTATCTCTATGTGCGTCGTGACGTGGGGTTGGAGCGGGTGCCGGAATCCTTATTAGAAATAACAGGTAAGCTTGAAAAGAGCATGACCTTGTTGATTACGCCGGAAAAAAAGTTGGCGCGGATGAGCGGCGAGAAACTATTGGCTGAGCTCGAAGAGAAAGGCTTCTATCTTCAGCTTCCTCCACCTCAGGATGCCGAGGTGGCGGCGGTCGTGGCACAGAACAATCGCCTCAATCACTAGTTGGCGGGCGCGCCCTCTGTCAGCGGTATTATTAGAACGTGGTAAAAAAGATGTCTGCCAATAGATCGAATCAAGAGCCTTTCTGGGAGCGTAAGACGCTCGAGCAGATGAGCAAGAGTGAGTGGGAGTCACTGTGTGATGGCTGCGCCAAGTGCTGTCTGCATAAACTGGAAGACGAAGATACCGGCGAGGTGCATTATACCAAGGTGGCTTGCCGCTATATGGATGATGACAGCTGCCAGTGTACCGTCTACCAGCAGCGCAACGATTTGGTCCCCGAGTGTGTCTGGCTGACGATCGAAGACATTCCCTTATTTCACTGGTTGCCCTCGACTTGCGCTTACCGGTTAATTTCTGAGGGAAAACCGTTGTATGATTGGCATCCGTTGATCTCTGGCAACGCGGAAAGTGTGGTCGAGGCCGGTGTGTCGATTAAGGGGCGGGTACTATCCGATGCGAACGTGCACCCCGATGGCATGCAGGAGCATATCATTCGTTGGATCGAGTGATAGCAGCGCAATAATTGACGATAATTGATAGAAGGTATGGCAATGAATTTAGCAGATTACTCCGATAGCACGATCGCCTGGGCAGTTTACTCGGTCTGTGCTTTGATGTGTTTGATTGTTGCCTGGCGCATCAGCGGCTGGTTCAGTAATCGTTTGGTGCGACAAATACTGCGTATTATCGCTGCGGCCATCTTAATGACGCCGGCCTTTGCCTGCGGTGATATGGGCAATGTGGATACGATGGCGCCAGCATTCATCATTCTGGTCATGGAATTTCTCGCCAAGAACCCCGAAGGTGTCATGCGGGCGGCGAAGCCGCTGCTGTCGATTACCGCCCTCGGTGTCAGCATCGCAGTGGTTGCCAGTATTGTCCGTCATGTCACGCACAAGCCAGAGCAGGATGAGAGCGCTAGCTGACGGACCGAGCGCACGGTCTTACCTGTTTCGCCACCGCTAGTCTGTTCTATATAAGCCCCTGTGCTCGGCATCGCTGCCAACTGGGGCTCCCCGATCCGCTCTGTGTTTCCTTCCATTCTCTGCTTTCTTTCGTTCTTACTCTTCGCCCTCACTTTTCGCCGCTGCTGGGTGGTTATTGGTGTCGCGCTACGTGACTTTGAGCGCTATCGAAAATACCCTATAAGGCCTTCGCTGCCTCGTTAATCGAGGTATTAGACGGCGTGTTAACTTGTTTCATCGCAGTCGGTTAAGCGATCATCGGGGGGAATAGGGCGCTTCTATAGCGAAACTTGAAAATAGGGGTTGTGTTAGGTGTGAAAGTTTATATAATGCGCCCCACACAACGAGACAGCCTCGCTGCTCTTTGAGTGTGTTTTATCCGGACGTGGTGGAATTGGTAGACACGCCAGATTTAGGTTCTGGTGCCGTAAGGTGTGAGAGTTCAAGTCTCTCCGTCCGGACCATCTCTTTTTATAATGACTTTGTCGTTATTGAGTAGGTGGTCAGTTTTGAAGATGTAAGTGTAAAGCTACAGGGGTATCGCCAAGCGGTAAGGCACCAGGTTTTGATCCTGGCATGCGTTGGTTCGAATCCAGCTACCCCTGCCATCTTTGTGATTGATAAAAGTCTACAGTACTGTAGTTAGAGCTCCGGCTCAATCTATGTGCGGTCGTGGTGGAATTGGTAGACACGCCAGATTTAGGTTCTGGTGCCGCAAGGTGTGAGAGTTCAAGTCTCTCCGACCGCACCATTCTTTCTCTCTTCGAGAGTCAGAAAATGTTAGGGGTATCGCCAAGCGGTAAGGCACCAGGTTTTGATCCTGGCATGCGTTGGTTCGAATCCAGCTACCCCTGCCATTCTTAGATTGTCCCTCTTATCCTATACAGTCGTGTCCTGATCCGGACGTGGTGGAATTGGTAGACACGCCAGATTTAGGTTCTGGTGCCGCAAGGTGTGAGAGTTCAAGTCTCTCCGTCCGGACCATCTCTTGATAGCCCTTCTCGGGTGTTTTCCTCGTTATTCTCTCTTGCTAATTCTTGCTGAATGAAATCCTGTCGTCTTTATCGATAGCGCGCTGTTGCGTTTACTGTGGCTACTGTTTGTTGTCGCCCGATTATTGCTGTTGACGTTGTTTTCTACAGTTATCGTTCAGCCTTCCGTGGCATTTCATTGATTAACTAACTCCCACATGCTCGTGAGCTTGTGTTGATGACGGCGGAGGATGAAAGGCTAAGTTGAAGGCCGTCGATATCGCTAGAGTTCGCCTCATCACAGATTGTAAATGTGTTTGCGCTGGCCTGACCGTTGGCGTTGAACCTAATTTGTGCTTGCGTACTTGCGATAGAGAGGCCCGGCAAGGGTTTGGCTACTGAGATGCACTCTAGAGCGGCGGCGGGTGAGCCGACGTTACAGTTGGCGAATGTGGTCGCAGCCAAGGAGGATATCACCCAGCCGTCAGCAAAGCCGCCAGCGGCTGCAGTGACAAAGATGGGGCTGCGTCGCGAGATCGCTTCGGAACGGGCGAGCTGTAAACTACTGCGCAGTGGCTTCTGAGCTGCGTTGATGTTGTTGTTGGTCATCACACTGCGCCATGACGGTACGGCGATCGCGGTTAGTATAGAAATCAATAAGATGACAATCATGGCTTCGATAAGTGTGAAGCCGTTCTCTTGCTGGGTGTGAATTATCATTATACTTTTGCCTGCCAGATCTAATCTGTTAGAAACTTCGTTATATTATGGCTGATATTCTACATCGTTATGGTACGATTGCTATTATAAAGGTATAAAAAGCAACCGCTTTGGCGGTCAAGCGCGAGAGCCGATTAGGGTGTTAAAAATCAGCAGTTAGCTGATTTTTATAATAAAAACATGTTTTTCTGTCAACAATAATAAACCACGATCAACCCGCTGTCAGTTGGTCTTGATGGAAGTAGTTTCAGTATGCTTTTGAATAATATTGTCTATCGCCATGGCTTTACATTAATAGAGCTATTGGTCGCGGTGTTTATTTTCTCTATCGGCTTGCTCGGTATCGCTACCATGCACTCGTTATCGTTAAAGGAAGAGCTGGATAATTCTCAGCGCTCTCAAGCGGTGATGATGATGCAGGAGATCACCTCGAGGATGCGCGCCAATACTAAGGGGGCTTATGCCACCGACTACAAGACTGCTGCCGATACCCTCGACTGCGCCGTCCAACCGGCGATGATGTGCTCCGACTACTCCCTCGCGGCAGTGGGCGATGGAGTGAATTGTACGGCAGCACAACTTGCCACCTACGACTTGTGGGAATTGGCGTGTGGTAACAAGGTCCCTGGCGTTAAAAGTGGTTCGGCGAGTCATATGCTTGATCAGACTCTTAGCATTGATTGTGCTGCCGTAGAGGGGAGTTGCCCGGCGGGAACGGCGCACACCATCACGATAAACTGGCGGTCAAAAGCGTCGGAGGCTGTCGATCAACAGGCTGGCCAAGTACAAACTCTGACTCAAACGGTGATTATGTGATGCGCATTCATAAGCAAGGGGGCTTCACCCTGATAGAGTTGATGGTGACCATGGCGCTCAGTGGCGTGGTGTTATTGGCGGCCTCACAGGTGATGGTGGGAAGCAACAGGATGGCTAACACAACCGATAATAGTAACCGCGTGCAAGAGAACGGTCGCTTTGCCAGTGCGATTTTAACGCGTCAGCTACGCATGGCGGGCTTTAGAGACCCTAAGAACGGCTATATCGCAGGGATGTTTGATATTGGCAGCAACTGTGCTGGCAGCTCATGTACAAGTGACGGAGGCATTGCCGGTAGCGACGCGATCGCGATGATGATTGACCCCAGTAATGATGTTGATTGTGCGGGTAATGACCTAACCGGCAATAAAAAGAAGATTGTCGTCAATCGTTTTTATCTGGCTACTCAAAACCAAGTCAACGGGTTGATGTGTCGAAGCTATATCGATGGCGTGGCTGTCGGTCCGGAGACCATGCTGGTGGCCGGCATCGATGATTTCCAGGTGTTATACGGCATTCGTGATAGTGACAACAGCGTGCGCCGCTATGTCAGTGCCGACCGTGTGGGGACAGATTGGCGTGAGGTGATCGCGGTAAAATTTGCCTTGCTTGCCAGCAGTGGTGCCGCTGTAGGCAGCGGTGAAAACGAGAGTGTCAAGTATATCGTGTTGGATCGTGCCACACAGACCTTTAACGACAGGCAGGCGAGAAAAGTTTTTACCACCACGTTGCGGCTCAATAACGCCTTAAGCGAAGAATTCTAAACGGTGAACTATGCAAACAATAACAAGCTGTAAACAGCGCGGAAGTATTTTGATGGTGACGCTGATCCTGTTGCTGGTGATGACCGTCGTCGCGGTGTCGTTGCTCGAGAGCGGTCATTTTCAGAGTCTGATGGCGAGAAACCTGCAGTTTTCTGAACGTGTTTTTGAGCAGTCGCAGGGCGAGATCGAGGGGCAGCTGGCAAAGCTGATCGATGATGATGCGAATATTGTCAGTGCCGTTTCAGTGCAAGGGGTTGAGCAGAATCTCACGCAAATAACTGCCGACGATACCGCGTTAACACAGTCGATCTCACTTGAATATGCCGGCGATACCAGGGCCTCGATTGGCAATAGTATTGAGGGCGGTTCTGCGACAGGCATGCGCCTGATTTTACAAAGCAATGTTGAGCTTGACTCACAAAATATTCATTCCAATCAAACACAGGCGTTAACCTATGTTAAGCCGAAATAATAACCAGATAAAGCTAGGGAATCATCTGATGAAGCAATTAATAACAGTATTAACGCTGAGCGTGTTGGGTTTATTGGCTTTGTCTGTGTCTGCGGAGGATCTTATTTATGAGCAGGCCCAGGTTGAGGTTGTCGGTCATGATGAGGCGGCGGGGCAGATGACGTTGCGCTTTAGGTTTTCTGAGTGTTATGGCCCAGGCTGCACCATTGAAGGTGCAATAGTTACGCCGGCAACATTGGTGAAAATGCAGCAGGCCGCAGGGGATATTGAGGTTTTGCCGAGCCGTTATTTACACTGGCAGTCGTTTGTTGCAGATGTTGTGGTAACAAATGATCAAACGCATGTGTTAATGCTCAAACGCTACCTATAAAAAAGGAGGGAGAACGATGATTATAACCACAAATCCATCGGTCAAAGCTATTGCTTGCTGCCTTTTGTTCTGGTTCGGCAGTGCCATTGCGGACGACACCGAAATATATGTCAAGGATGCCGCGTCGCAGGCGCCGACAAAACAGCCGAATGTGTTAATGATCCTAGACTCATCAGGTAGTATGGCCTGGAAGGTGGCAGGGCCTCCTTACGACCCCAATACGACTTATGTAGGGACGGTGAAGAATGATCGGCTTTATGTCTATCGTAATTATACGGGCGGTCTTGCTCGCGGGAATGTGCACTCTATTCCCCTCGACAGGAACCGCTGTACTAGTGCTACCGCATATTTTAATAGCGAGGCTGGAAAGCTTAATCCGGTGTATGAAGATAAATTTAGTGTTTATAGGCAAAAGAGCAGTTATAAGCGGGGTTGGATGTACCAGTTAAATGCTTATACGGGGGATAACAATGTTATTGAGTGTAAAAAAGATCGTGAGACCGAGCAAGGGAACTATCCTCGTAAAGGTGCCTACGTCAAATACAGTAGTAGGTATACTAACGATATAGATGATTCGATAAACTGGGACGGTAAAAATGATAACAATGTCGATTATGCGAAGACTTATAAACTGGTTACCGACAATTATCACCGTTATGTTGAATGGGTTAAAACACTACCTGATCTAGATATTAGAACCGAAGTTATGAAGGAAACGGCCACAAATTTGGTGGATGACTCTGAAGGTCTGAATATCGGTTTGATGCGTTTTAACGGTAGCAGTCATGGTGGCTATGTCATTAGTGATTTTTTAGACGTATCGGTTGATGCGAATAAAGAGGCTTTAAAGGGGGTCATTAACGACATACCTGCCGGTGGCGGTACGCCGTTGGCGGAGACAATGTCCGAGGCGGCGCGCTTTTATCGTGGTGAAAAGGTGAGTTACGGAAAGGATAATAATTATAAAAGTGTATCGGCATCTCGTTCGAGTGATACTACTAGATATAAAACCCCTATTGTCGATGCTTGCCAGAAAAACTACGTGGTACTGCTCACCGACGGTGTACCTGAAAGTGATAATGGTGCTGATGACGATATTAATACGAGAAGTGCTCTTACGGGCGATGACAAATGCAAGAGCGTTAGTAAGGCCACAACGCCCGGGCAAAGCTGTTTGGATGAGGCAGCGAAGTGGTTGTATGAAACAGACCACAGTACGTCTAGTTTAGGTACTAACTTGGCCGGTAAGCAGAACATTGTGACCTATATGATAGGTTTTAATATTGAAGCGGCTAAGCCTCTGATAGATGCAACGGCTCTGGCTGGTGGCGGTAAGTCCTATGCAGCCAACTCGGCGAATGAGCTGAAGACAGTTTTTGAAGATATATTTGCGAGAATTGTTGCCTCTGACGGTTCTTTTGCAGCGCCTTCTGTGACGGTGAATGCCTTTAATCGATTGCGTCATCGTGAGGATATGTATTACGCAGCCTTTAGGCCTAAAGAAACCGATAATTGGCAGGGTAATGTGAAGAAATTCACTATTACTAGTGGTGGGAAAATACTTGATAAAGACCGTGCCGTGGCTGTGGATGGTGCAACGGGACAGTTCAAGGAGAGCTCCACAAGCCTTTGGGTGACAGATGGTCAGCCCGATGGGATCAGTGTCGAGGCTGGTGGTTTTGCTGACCAGTTACCAGCAGAGCGTAAACTGTATACTTCAATCGATGGTTCAACTGATGATGGTGCAATTGATTTGACGCTGCCGAGTAGCCGAGTACGCGAGAGTAATACAGGGTTAACTACAGAGCTACTGGGTGCAGGGGTCGACCCGGATAAAAGAAAGATGGTGTTGGACTGGGCCAACGATAAATTTGTTGCCGACCCGCTGCACAGTACGCCGGTCGTGATCAGCTATGGCGCGACTGAGGCGTCGCCTGATGATGTGGTCTATGCGATGACCAACTTGGGTTTTTTGCATGCTCTCAACGGCGAGACGGGCGAAGAATACTTTGCCTATATACCGCAAGCGTTGTTACCCAACTTAACCAGCTATTATGATGAGGAGGTACTCTCGTCTGGGAATAATAGCAATAAAACCTATGGCTTAGATGGTCCTATCTCTGCATGGATCGATAACCCTGTAGGCGCTGTTACCTCAGAAGACCGAGTTAACTTGTTCCTGGCGATGCGCCGTGGTGGCGGTAATTACTATGCACTAGATGTGACAGACAAGTCCGCGCCAAAACTTAAGTGGGTGATTAAAGGGGGCGAGGGTGATTTTGCTAAGCTGGCGCAAACCTGGTCGACAGCGAAAAAAGCCAAGATACGTTGGTGGTGTGATGATGAGCCTACGACTAAGGGGACAACAAAGTGCTACAGAGATGTTCTGATTTTCTCCGGCGGCTATGACACCGTTCATGATCAGGCGACCGCTGCCACAAGTGAAGACAAAGGGGCAGCGGTCTATATTGTCGATGCAGAAACTGGGGAGCGCCTATGGATGGCGGGAGACGGCGTCGGTAATGCGGGTTTATCATTAGATATGCAAAATAGCATTGCCGCCGATGTTTCGATTATCGATTTTGATGCCGACGGCTTTATAGACTCGGCTTATGCCGTCGATATACTTGGCAAAGTTTGGCGTTTTGATTTTAAGAAAAATTTACCGAACAAGGTGAAGAACCTTGTTACAGGCGGGTTGATTGCCGATCTTGGTGGTAGTTTTAACGATGGTGGCGGTAATGCCCAAGTGAGGCGTTTTTACTATGCGCCAGACATTTCACTGCAGGGGGAGTATTTGGCAATCAGCGTTGGCTCAGGCTATCGCGCCCACCCGTTGGAGACCACGGTCAATGATCGACTTTATGTCTTGTTTGACCGGTTCGTTGGTACATCACCGAATAATCCAGACGATCAAACAAAACGTTACAATTACGTCGGCGACTTTGAGTCCATTATTACAGAGAGCGATTTAAAAGATGTGTCGGTGGCATCATCTGCCTTTGTGACTGAAGCAGATATTGCAGAGGCTAATGATGTTTTTGCTAATGCCTCTCAAGAAGCAGCTTCTGCGAGGCAGGATGCCGATGATAAGCAGAAAATTGTTGATACTGCGAATGCCGAACACGCTGTTGATAATACTAACCCTGCGGCAACGAATGCGCAGATACAGGCAGCAGAGGCTGCTGACGCACTAGCGACAGAAAAAGAAGCTCTTGCTGCCGAAAAGCAGGCGCTGATCCCAAGGGAGGAGAATGATAGTTCAGCATCGTATACCGGTGGAGACCTTTATGGTTGGTATATGGATCTGCCGGGACACGGCGAGAAAATATTGGCGGAAACAACCATATACGGTGGCAATGTTTACTTCACCAGTTATATCCCGCCCGGGCAAGGTAGCCAGAGTTGTACTCCGGGAATAGGTTCTGGCCGCTTATACGCCAGAAATATTACCTCGGGAGAAACCGGTTATAGCGATGGGGTATCTTATATTGACTTAGCGAGTGCCGGTATTCCCTCTGAAGCCGCCGTGATTTACACCAAGGATACGAGTGGCTCGGGTGATACAGAGAAAACAACCAGCAAGCCGATTGTCTGTGTTGGTACCGAGTGTCAGGATGTGATCGGCGAATCACCCCTGAAGCGTTCGTACTGGGAGGAGCAGTAGAGTAATGAGAATGAAAATGAATAGGCAGAAAGCCCAGGGCTTTACTTTAATGGAGCTGATGGTGGTCATCGCCATCATCGGTATTCTTGCTGCGGTGGCATTTCCGAGTTATCAAGCACACGCGCGTGAGGCGCGTCGTGTCGATGGCATGTCAATGCTTTCAGAGGTGATGCAGGCACAAGAGCGTCATTTTGCCAGTAACCTGAGTTACACGGAGAATCTGATTCAGTTGGACTATGCTGCTGCGCCGAGTTCTGCAGAGGGCTATTATGTGATTACCGCGGCTGCCTGTGGAGGGGGCCTGACCGCCTGTGTCAACTTAACGGCGACTCCACAGGGTGATCAAGTCGCTGATGGTGATTTAACGTTGAACAGTCTCGGTGTGCGCACGGGAGCGGGCTGGGACTAAGCCCGCTGGCTTACAAAGACACACGCCATGGTTGGTCCGTGGCGTGTGATTACTGCTTGCGACTTACTGTACTGTTTCCTGCTCGCTGAACTGACCTTCGAAGAGTGCCGTCGACAGGTAGCGCTCGCCAGAATCCGGCAGGATGACGACGATTGTCTTGCCATTGTTCTCTGGCTTATTAGCCAGCTCTAATGCCGCGGCGACGGCGGCGCCGGAGGAGATGCCGGCAAGAATCCCTTCCTCTTTCATTAACCGATGTGCCATAGCGATAGCGGCGTCGTTGTCGACGGCGAGGCATTGGTCGACGACCGACAGGTCGAGGTTTTTGGGAATGAAACCGGCACCGATGCCCTGAATCTTGTGAGGGGCGTGGCTCGGCTCGTCACCGTTCAGTGCAGCACGAATCATATTCGATGACGTTGGCTCCACGGCGACAGATGTGATCGCCTTACCCTGGCTCTGCTTGATGTAGCGGGAGATACCCGAGATAGTACCGCCGGTGCCGACGCCGCTAACCAAGATGTCGATCTCGCCGTCGGTGTCTTGCCAGATCTCTGGGCCGGTGGTTTTCTCGTGAATTTCCGGGTTCGCCGGGTTGTCGAATTGCTGCAGCATGTAATGGTCGCTGTTGTTAGCGACGATCTCGGCAGCTTTCTCGATGGCGCCGTTCATCCCCTTCGCACCATCAGTTAGCACCAGCTCGGCACCAAGCGCCGTCATCAGTTGGCGACGTTCGAGGCTCATGGTGTTAGGCATGGTGAGCACCAGCTTGTAACCCCGTGAGGCGGCGACAAAGGCGAGGGCGATACCGGTATTGCCGCTGGTCGGTTCAACCAGGGTGGTGCCGGGCTTGAGCGTACCATCTTGCTCCGCACGCCAGATCATGTTGGCGCCGATACGACACTTGATGCTGTTGGCCGGGTTACGTGACTCGATCTTGGCGTAAATAGTCGCGCCTTCGGCGATACGGTTTAGCTTGATTAGCGGTGTATTACCGATACTTAGGCTGTTATCTGCAAAAATATTGCTCATATTATTCTCTCATCAAGGGGAGGTCGGTCTCTGCTTATTTTCTCTCGGCGCTTAGTATAGCGCCAGCACGACTCGGCTGCCTATCCTGATGGCCGATAATATTAATCATTGGTTATATAGGTAAGAGTGCCTATTGTTTGCCTATAGCCTTCTTCTTAGTCTAATCCTGTAACCGTGCAAACCTACTCAGTATGAGCTGGGGAAATATAATGATAAAGGTAGTAAAGATGGCGGAAAGGCACCTGATACTGAAGCAAGCGACAAGTTTAGGCGTTAGTATTGTTGAGGAGAAGAATACAGAAGAATACACAGCTTTTATGGGGGCCCCTGAGGGGATGGAGTTTATTTACAACTCAGCCCGCGATGTATGGGTAAGCTCGAGTCGAGGTCGTTATAACAAGGCGTACTTTTGGTCTGAGGTTAAAGATGTATTGGACCTAGGGTTACAAGAGCCCTACTAGTACAATGCGTTAGCTGCTAGCGCTAGCGGCGCCAAACTTTCACCTGATGTGATGAACTCCACCTTCGTCACCGGCTAAACATCGTCACTGAGCAGTGGTATCATGGTTTACAGTATTCAGCTCTAGCTGTGCTGGCGCCTGTACCACTTGGTATAGTACGCACCTGCATGTATCGCTATCGAGCTCAGTTCCTTTGTCCAAATAAGAGAGAGGCAGCCGTCGGGCTGTCGAAATGGTGGAAGCATGAAGCAGTTTCAGAGTACCGAACAATACGTCGCAACAGACGACTTGGCGATGGCCGTCAATGCAGCGATTACCTTGCAGCGGCCACTATTGATTAAGGGCGAGCCAGGCACGGGTAAGACCATGTTGGCAGAGCAGGTTGCACAAGGCCTCGGCATGAAGCTGATTCAATGGCACGTAAAATCAACCACTAAGGCGCAACAGGGCCTCTATGAGTACGACGCGGTTAGCCGCTTACGTGACTCGCAACTGGGCGATGACCGTGTTCATGACATCGGTAACTACATCAAGAAGGGCAAGCTCTGGGAGGCTTTCGATGCCGATGAGCAAGTCGTATTATTGATTGATGAGATCGATAAGGCAGACATCGAGTTTCCTAACGATTTGTTGGTGGAGCTCGATAAGATGGAGTTTCATGTCTACGAGACCGGTGAAACGGTCAAGGCAAAAGTCCGCCCGGTGATCATTATTACCAGTAATAACGAGAAGGAGCTGCCTGATGCGTTCCTGCGTCGCTGTTTTTTCCACTATATCAACTTCCCGGACAAGGCGACGATGCGCAAGATCGTCGACGTGCATTACCCTAACTTAAAACCTGAGTTGCTCTCTGAGGCGCTTGAGTCGTTCTTTGATCTTCGAGAAGTGCCGGGGTTGAAGAAGAAGCCCTCTACCTCTGAGTTAATCGATTGGTTGAAGCTGTTGATGGCCGACGATATGCCTGATGAGATCCTAAAGAACCGCGATCAAAAGAAAGCAATCCCACCGCTACATGGTGCCCTAGTGAAGAACGAGCAGGATGTATCGCTGTTGGAGCGCCTCGCTTTTCTGAACCGTAGAGACGGGCGCAGGTAGTCTCACTGGCTAACGGGTTCATAGGTTGGTGATCGTTGTGATGATCAACCTCGGAGAGTTGGGAGGTACGGGTGTTAATTAATTTCTTCTACACACTGAAGCAAGCGGGTGTACCGGTGACACTGCGTGAGTTGCTCGATTTACTCGAGGCACTCAAGCGGCACGTTGTCTTTGCCGATGTTGATGAGTTTTATTTTCTGTCGCGAGTCATCTTGTGCAAAGATGAAAAATACTTCGATCGCTTTGATCGTGCTTTTAGCGTCTATTTTAAAGACCTTCAGAGTATCGATGATTTAATCGAGGCGTTGATTCCCGATGACTGGATGCGCCAGGAGTTTGAAAAATTCCTCAGCGATGAGGAGAAGGCCAAAGTTGAATCGTTAGGTGGTCTCGAAGAGCTCATGAAACAGTTCAAAGAGCGACTCGAAGAGCAGAACGAGCGTCATGAAGGCGGCAACAAGTGGGTGGGTACCGGCGGTACTTCACCCTTTGGGCACGGTGGTTATAACCCTGAAGGCATACGTGTCGGCGGCCCGGGTAAGCACGGTAAAGCGGTCAAGGTGTGGGAAAAGCGCCAATTCAAAGACCTCGATGACAGCGTCGAGCTCGGTACGCGAAACATCAAGGTTGCGTTGCGTCGCTTGCGTAAGTTTGCTCGTACCGGTGCAGCAGAAGAGCTGGATATTGACGACACGATACGCTCGACCGCACGCAATGCCGGCTTGTTAGATATCAAAATGCTGCAGGAGCGTCATAACGCCGTCAAAGTGTTGTTGTTCTTTGATATCGGCGGCTCGATGGATCCCCATATTCAAGTCTGTGAGGAGCTGTTCTCGGCGGCCAGGGCTGAGTTCAAGCACATGGAATATTTCTACTTTCATAACTTTCTTTACGACGATGTGTGGACCAGTAACGAGCGCCGACAGCAGCAACGCAGTAAATTGACGGAGGTGTTGAATACTTTTGGCAGTGACTACAAGGTGATCTTTGTCGGTGATGCGGCGATGTCGCCCTACGAGATCGCCCAGGCCGGTGGCAGTGTCGAGTACTGGAACGAAGAGCCGGGTTATGTCTGGTTTAATCGTTTGAAAGCGCAGTTCGACAAGGTCGTGTGGATTAATCCGCTACCCACGCGAGAGTGGGAGTGGACGCAGTCAGTGGGGATGGTGAAAGAGCTGGTTGAAGACCAGATGTACCCAATGACGGTGGGTGGCCTCGAGGAAGCGATGGGCTATTTGAGCAAGTAATATTGTCTTCACTGCAGTAATGAAAAAACCCTAGCACGGCGGACCGTGCTAGGGTTTTTTGTTTTCGCTGTGACTTATGCCATCGTGTTATGGCTTTGGTATTACCTTATGGCTGTGGTGTTACATTATGACTACGACATTGCGTTATCACTATTGCAGGTAGGCGCTGATCATCCACTGTAGCTTTTCCTGCTCGCGTATATAGTCGCTCATCAGGGCGGCGGTGCCTTCATCGTCCGCTTCAGCGGCTAGGTTGAGCACCTTTCGCTGAAAACTGATCAGTTGGCTAAAGCCAGCTTGCAGGCCCTGCATGCATGACTTTGCGTCGTAGGCGCGGGTGTGCTCTTCGATTAGGCTGTTGTTCGCGTAGACGCTGTAACTGTGATCGGGGGTGCTACCGAGGGTGAGAATTCGCTCGGCGATCTCGTCGATCTTCTGTTGCAGGTCGGTATAGATCTCCTCGAACTTCTCGTGCAGTTCGAAAAAGCCCTGACCTTTGATGTTCCAGTGGTAGCCGCGGCTATTCATATAGTGAACTTGGTAGCTGGCCAGCAGTGTGTTGAGCTCGATGACAAGCTGCTGTGATTTTTCGTGGTCTAGACCGATTAGGTTTGTTGCTGAATTCATTGTCGTTGCCTCTGTAGAATAGTCACCGTGTTTGGTGTTCTGTGTTGATGCGGGCATTATGGTGAAAAGCAGTGGATAGATATAATCGATTAATTCTTTTTGTTTGATCGATTTAATCTATCGTCGTGATGGGCAGGTTGAGTCGCTGTTTGCAGCGGGCAGCAACAAGGCACAACAAGGAGTAACGGAGCAGTAAAAGAAGAAAACAGCAGGCGGCGTCTTGTATCGATAAATCGTTACCGGGCACCTGCCGCTTGTGTTGCCGAGTGCTAGGGTAGGAAGGCGATGAGCGCGCCGGTGACGGCGACGTTGAGTGACTCGACGCCCCGGTTCATCGGGATATTGAGGCCGACGGTGGCGACAGCTTCGACACTCTTCGAGACGCCTTCAGTTTCGTTACCAAGGACATAGACAGCCGATTTAGCCGGTCGATAGTCAAACAGGGTGGTCTTGGCGTAAGAGGACAGTGTGCAGATATCGGCACCGTGTTGCTTGAGCTCGGTAAGGCCTTCTGCGAGGTTGTGGCAGTGGTAGATAGGCATCTTAAAGAGCGTGCCAGCGCTAGCTTTAATGACCAGGGGAGAGAGTGTCACATTCCCCTTACCGGTCGATAGTAGCAGTGCGTCGATATTGCCGGCGCAGGCTGAGCGGATGATCATGCCGAGGTTCTGCGGGTTGGTGATACCGTCAACGGCAAGGATACGTGCCGGCAGCTCTTTTTTGAGCAGCTCATTGGCGCTGCGGTACAGCGGACACTGGATGTCGAGGGCGACGCCCTGATCTTGTTTACCGTTTTTGGAGATGCGTGAGAGCGCTTTACGCTCGTGGTAGAGCACCTCGATGCCACGACGCTCCGCGATATCGATCATCTCCTGCACGGCCTTGGAGGGACGGTTGCTATCGGCAAGGTGCAGCTTGGCAATACTCATCGAGCGGTCGTTCAGCGCCTCGAAGACAGGGTTGCGACCATAGACGGTGATGAGGCTGGCGAGCTGAGATTTTTTGGCAAGATAGCTGTCGCTGTCGCCCTGGTAGCGATTTTTACTCATGAGTCGTGTTTAGCCTGTGCTGAAATGTGCTCGATGACCACATCTAAAAGGAGGGAAGAAGTGATTATAACCCACTCCGTTGTTGTCTTCTATCGTGAAAATCGTCTTCGCAGGCGTTATAATGGACGGCCACTATTTGTGAAAATACCAATCTTAAGAGTATAAAATATGCCTAATATTGATGAGCTGTTTCGCAATAACAGTCAGTGGGCCGCGGCCATTAAAGAAGATAACCCCGATTTTTTTAAGAAACTATCGAAGCAACAGAGCCCAAAGTATTTGTGGATCGGCTGTTCGGATAGCCGGGTACCCGCCAATGAAATTGTTGGTTTGCTACCGGGCGAGTTATTTGTTCACCGCAACGTAGCCAACGTTGTCACTCATACCGACCTTAACTGCCTATCCGTCATTCAATATGCCGTAGAGTACTTGAAGGTCGAGCATATCGCTGTTGTCGGGCACTATGGTTGTGGCGGTGTGGCGGCGTCGATGGAAGATAACGAGCTGGGTCTGATCGATAACTGGTTGCGTAATATTAAAGATATTTACCACCGTAACCTCGACGAGGTGTCGGCAGCAGGGTCTAAGCAAGACCAGATTAATCGCATGTGTGAACTTAATGTGATCGAGCAGGTCGGGCATGTTTGTCATACCACCATTGTGCAGAATGCTTGGAAGCGCGGCCAGAAGCTAGAGGTCCACGGCTGGATTTACGGTTTGAGTGACGGTATGTTGAAAAGCTTGGGTAAACGAATTAGCGGTAAAGATCAGATTCCAGAAACCTATCGGATCTCTTAAACGCACGACGGTATTTGGCGTGTGCAGCAACGTTTTTCATGGAAATAGACCGCAAAGGTCTGGGTGAAGCTATGGTTTTGGATTATCTGTCACGGAATGACAAGGCGTTTGCTGTACAGGATGGCGTTAATCAAATCGACTTTCCTACCTTAGTCGAGCGCAGTTATCGTGTTTATAGTCTGTTACGTAAGTGCGGCGTTGGCCCGGGTGATCACGTGGCGCTGTTACTCGACAACCGCTATGAAAATGTCGAAATTATGCTGGGGGTGCTGCTCAGTGGTGCCTGGCTGACGCCGATCAATTGGCATTTGGCACCGCCTGAGGTCGAATATATTGTCGCCGACTCTGCGGCAACGACACTGTTCTACAGCGCTTCATTATTCGAGCAGAAGCTCAGTGGCTCTGCGGTACTTGAACAGCTAAGACTGGCTATTGACCTCGAGGCGGATTATCCATCAAAGCTAGCGGAAGTGAGCCTGACAAAGCCGGCTGCCGCTGATACAGCTGGCGGTTTGATGATCTATACCAGTGGCACGACAGGTTACCCGAAGGGCGTTAAACGGGTTGCAGCGGATTGTCTTGAGACGATGTTAAGCAATATGCGTCAGGGGGGCCATCACGTTGGCCTCGATGGTGAGGGCGTTCACCTGGTGACGGGGCCGATGTATCACGCCGCGCCGGCACTTTATGCGATTTACGATTTGCTCAACGGTGCCAGCCTTTACTTGATGCAGAAGTTTGACGTGCGCGAGGCGCTGGTGTTGATTGAGCGCTACGGAGTAACGCACACACACTGGGTGCCGACGATGTTTGTGCGTCTGTTGAAGCTACCGCTGGCGGAGCGTCAACTTCATGACTGCAGTAGCCTACGTCTTGTCTTGCACGGCGCAGCCCCTATTTCGGCATCGGTTAAGCAGCAGATGATAGAGGCTTGGGGGACGATACTGGTTGAGTATTGGGGGGGGACTGAAGGTGGCGTCACAACGTTAGTCGACAGTGAGGCGTGGCTTCGTTGCCCGGGAACGGTGGGGCAGGCGTTACCACAATTTGAGGTCTTTAGTGTTGATAAGCAGGGACAGCGGCTTGGCGCTAACGAGATTGGCCTGTTATATGCGCGCCACAGAGATATGCCGCGTGTCTTTGAGTACCACGGGGATGCTGAGAAGACGGCCGCGGCACATCTTTCTTGTGGTGCCTTTACCCTTGGTGATCTTGGTCGCGTTGATGATGACGGTTATGTCTACCTATCTGATCGTCGCTCTAACTTGATTATATCCGGTGGCGTAAACATCTACCCGGCGGAGATTGAGGCGGTGTTAATTGATCACCCTGCTGTCGCCGATGCGGGTGTCTTTGGGGTGCCGGATGACGAATGGGGGGAGCAGGTTGTCGCCGTCATTCAGCCGATGCCAGAGGGGGTGGGGGAAGGCTTGCAGGATGAGCTGATGGCTCATTGTCGGCAGCTATTGGCAGCCTATAAGCTACCTCGGCAGGTGTATATGACGTCAAAGCTGCCCCGCACGCCAGCAGGTAAGCTCTACCTACGGCGTATTCGTGATCAATACCCGCCTCGCGGTTAACGTAAGCTTTTTCGCAGCTCACTAACGCGGCGTATCCAAGGCTGTCCGACCCCTTTCGCGACAGGGTAGTTGGCAACGGCGCGTTGGGCGCTGGCATAGTCTGGGTAGATGTTCTCTATCACCAGGAATAGGTGATTGCTAGGTAGCACTAAAGGCTGATAGTCGGCATAGAGCTGTAAATAGGTAGTGAGTGATTTTTGCTTGGAAAGGGCGCCTAGTTGTACCACGTAATAATTGTCAGGGGCATCGTTGAGGTGGCTGATTTTCAGGGCTGTTGAGTTAGCGCTGGCAGCTAGCTTAGGCTCGCCTTCACTGGCACTGGCACTGGCACTGGCACTGGCACTGGCACTGGCACTGGCACTGGCACTGGTATCGGTATAGACGGTTGCGCTTGGCTGAGTGGCTGTAACGGTTGTGTTTGTTGTCATTTTGCCTTGCCCGCACTGCCAGTGGCCGTTGCTATTGGCGCGGCACTGCCAATCGCTGGTTTCAGCAGGGGGGGGATTCGAAGTGTTACTACTGCAGCCTGCCATCAGGCCTAGAAGACCGCAGATACCGCTAATGAATATGACTTTGGCTACCATAAATCTGCCTAACTTAGTTATACTTACCACCATGTTCTTAGGATGATGTCCCGGAATAATCGACTTCGGGGAGCCTATCGATGACGGTGGCTTTATTGTTGCGCCTATGTCATCAACATTTCAATACTAGCGTAGCGTTTTGAGAATTTATAGACACCTTTTGTCAATCGTAGAGGAATAATCGTGAATAAAAAGCCCGCGCCACGCGCCAGTAAGTCTCGTATTACGTCTGAGCTTCGACGCACTGTTTTATTGGCGGCGGCGGTCTGTCAGCGCTCTTACCCAAACTACCAGCTCTTCTGCCAGGTGAGTGAGTTTACCGACGCAGTGGCGCTACGCAATATACTGAATGTGGTTTGGGAATGGCTATTAGTCGATGGCGCGAAAATTAATTTCGAGCTGCAAGCTGAGAAGCTCGAGGTGATTACCCCCGATGCCGACGATTTCGATATGTTTGGTGTGTACCCCGCCATTGATGCCTGTGTGGTGCTGAACTCTGCGCTCAACTGTGTGTTAGAGGGGGAGGGTGAGAGCTATCGTCGAGAGGTGTTGGCCGTATCGCGCGGTGCGATTGAGGGTTTTCTAGAGATGCAGCAAATTGCGCCAGAAGATTCTGAATTGATTGAGGCGAATGAATACCTGCTCGATACGATTTTGCAGTTGCCCGATGCTGAGCTGAAGTCGGCGACAGTCATTCGTGAACTGCGAAAGTTGGCGATTAATGACGGTGTCAGTAATCTAGGAATTAGTGCGGAGTAACGGGCAGTGCTACCGCTTTATTTATATACCACGTTAGGCTGCCATCTCTGCGAGCTGGCAGAGTGTGAGCTATCCTCGCTATTAGCTCGCTATCAGGTGGAACTGGTTCATGTCGAGGTTGCGGACGATGATCGATTACTGGCGTTCTATGGTGAGCGCATTCCCGTCATTCGCCTAGAAGGGCATAGTGTCGAACTTGGCTGGCCTTTTGATACGGCTCTGGCTGAGCAGTACCTACAGGCCATGCTGCAAGCATCTTCAACTTAGACTGACAAGCAACAACCTTTTTAACCAAGAACAGCAGTGTTAACACTCTAATTAACGCAGGGTGAAAATTCGCTCTGCGTTAAGGCTGGTTTGCGTGGCAATGGCCTCCAGGCTACGGCCGGTGTGCTCGGCGACGGCTGCGGCAACATGGGGCAGTAGGCAGGGTTCGTTGCGACGGGTTTTGGCGGTGAAGCCTGCTGGACGCTGCGCCGCCTTGAGGTCTCGCGGCAGAAGGTAGGGGGCGTCTGTCTCTAATAATAGGCGGTTTTCCGGTATCTCTCTCACTAGCTTTTGCAGCTCGAGGCCACGGCGCTCATCACAGATCCAACCAGTGATGCCGATATAGAGATCGAGGTCGAGGTAGCCGTAGAGCGTCTCTTTATCAGCGGTGAAACAGTGTACGACGGCGTTGGCTAATTGGTCTCGGTGACAGCGCAGCATCTCTAGCATGCGCGCACCGGCGTCTCGCTCGTGAAGAAAGAGAGGCTTTTGAAGTGTGATGGCCGCTTCGATATGCTGCTCAAAACTACTCTGCTGCTCGCTCGGTGTGGAGAAATTACGATTAAAGTCGAGCCCGGTCTCGCCGATAGCAACGACTTTATCTTGTTGCATCAGTTCGAACAATTCAGGCCAGCTGTCAGCGGTTAAGCTGCTGGCGTCGTGGGGGTGTATACCTGCTGTGGCCCAGAAATGATCGGGTTGTTGCTCGCATAGCTGCAGAACGTCGAGGCTTGAGCTAAGGCTCGTTCCCGTCAGCAGCATCTTGGTGACTTGGTGTTCGAGGGCCCGCTCGATAACTTTTTCTCTGTCTTTATCGAATTGTTGATTACAAAGGTTGAGCCCGATATCAATATACAAGATGCTGTCTCTATGTTGGTGAAAAGGTGATAATAGCCTTATTGTACGGCGGCTGGATCCTCGGTTCCAGACTCAGTGTTTTGTTGTGAAGGTATTTATGATGGCAGATGTTATTGTTTCGGAGCTCTATATCCACCCCGTGAAATCACTCAGGGGGATTGCTGTAGACTCGATTGAGCTGGACAAGTTTGGCGCTAAGTATGACCGTCGTTGGATGGTTGTGGATCCAGATGGGCAGTTTATCACCCAGCGTCAGCACTCTGAGATGACAAAGATAAGCACCGCTATCGAGGACGGCCAGCTGACGTTGCGCGACGATAACGGAGAAATACAGGTTGCCGAAGCAAACGCTAATGTTGAGATGCAGGTGAAGGTTTGGGGCGATACCGTCATTGCACAAGATTGTGGTGACGAGGTCGCGCAGTGGTTGGAGCAGCGTTTAGCGGTCGTTTGTCGCCTGGTGTATATCGCCGACCATATCGACCGTATTGTTGCCCCGGCTTATAGCGATGGCCAGCAGACTGTTGGCTTTGCTGACGGTTTTCCCTTGATGGTGATTTCGCAGGCGTCGTTAGATGACTTGAATGGACGGCTGGAGGAAAAAGTAACGATGAGCCGTTTTCGGCCCAACATCGTCGTTGGTGGTTGTGAGCCTTTTGCCGAAGATAGTTGGTCCAGTCTTAAGCATGAGCGAGTGAACTTTACGGTAGCGAAGCCTTGTTCTCGCTGCTCTATTCCCTCTTTGGATCCGTTGACGGGGGAGCGCCATGCAACCTTGAATAGAGTGTTAGCTTCTTATCGACGTCGTGATAGGGCGATTTACTTTGGGCAAAACCTAACCTTCGATGCGTTGACGAAAATCCAACGTGGCGATCGTTTAGTCGTGTCTACCGTCGATAGTGAGCTTAGCTAAGAGATTGGCGAGCGGGACTAACACTTCATTCTTGTGGGCGGCGTTTTCCTGGAAGAGAAAGGTACGGTGATGAGGTGAGAAAATCGCTTGATTCTGACGCAGGGAAGCGTTGATGATCGGCCAGTATCATACTGGGTTGACCGAGTAAGTAACGATAGATGGCATTAAAAACGAGCGTGTTCTGTACGTAGTGTCTGACCTGTTGATAGGGAATGCTTTCTATCCACTGGTCAAGGTCGGTAATCTGACGGTTTTTTTCCACCCAGCTTTCGATGATATCGGGGCCTGCCTCGTAGGCGGCGCAAGCAAGCGAATAATTGTTATTAAATCGATCGAGTAGCTGCTTGAAGTAGCGAGCCCCTAGTTGGATGTTAATACGAGGGTCGAGTAGTGTTTTCGAGCGCTCATGTGATTGCCCGTGCTTAATCTGCAGCTGCATCAGCCCTATTTCACCGACACTAGAGCGGTGGCCTGGGTCAAACTGGCTCTCCTGTCGAATAATAGCGAACAACCAGCTGGGGTGTATCTGTGTGCTCTCACTGGCAACTTTAACGAAATAGCGATAGGCAGTGGGGAATCTCAGGTTGAGGTGATCCCAGAGTTGAGCCTGAATAATTGTTTGCACGCTCTGGTGGTGGAGCTGGTTGTGGTGGGCGGCAACGGCCACCATTCTTTGCTGGCTCGGGTTTAATGAGGCGATGCCGTGCTGCCACTCCCTCCTAGCAAGCTTCGTTGCGCCAAAGTGATAGAGTTCGATGGCGCGGCGCAGTGAAGCATTTTGCTGAAAAATACCGTTGGTGTGTGTGATTTGAGGGGTTAGCGGTTGTGATTGGTCGTTGAACTGAGGGGGCGTCTTACTTCGCGCTGCTGCAAGAAACCCGTAGTAGTTACGCTGTTGTGCTAACGCTTGATAATGTTTTTGCCACCGAGCTGATTCGCTTGGCGAGGACTTTTCCTGTGCGCGAATGGACCAGTACTGCCAGCGCGGACTCATTTGTAGTGTGTGCGGGAGCTGTTCAATCAACGAACTAATTTCTTGCCAATGATTATTGGTCAGCGCCAGTGTTATTTTAAACTCTGTTAGCGCGGGGTGCTGAAATTCAGTGTCGATGGTTTTGAGCCATTGATAAGCATCGCCGGGTGACTCAAGGGTGATTTGCCAGGCGATATAGTAGGCGCTTTTTTCGTAGGCCTGTTTGGTTAACTTTGTCTCTGGCAAAAGTAGCATTGCTTGCGGTGGTGACAGCTCAGCAAGTTTTTTGATGGCATAGGCGCTAACAAGGAGGTTTTCGTTAAGGCTCAAGCCAGAGTAAATGGTGCTGGCTTGCTCGGGAGACGAGCGAGCTTTGAGCAGTTGGTTGGCTAAATGTTGGTCCTTGGGGTTGAGGTAAAAATAGAGCGTATTGGCATTGTCAGTATTGCTTTTAAAGAGGCTGAGATAACGTGCCCAGATATCGTCATCTGCAATGATGGCTTGCTGCAGTGCGTTACTGAATAAAATAAGACACTGCTCATGGAGGGTGCCATTCTGTGCCCATAGCTGGCGGACGCTATTGTGGAGGTTGGGTGCGATGACATTGTTGCCGCTGTGGGCCAATAATCGCGCGCACTGCATATCGGTTGATTGGAAGCGTGTTTCATCATCGTGCTTGATGAAACCGGGCCAATCTTGTAGTTGCACCTTGTGTCGGAGCCAGAGGTACTGCAGGCGCTCGGCAATAAGGCTGCCGGTGTTGGCACGGAGGAAGAGGCCAACATCGGCATCGTCGATAGTGCCGAAATTCTTTAATAGTTGATGGTATTCCAGATAGGGGCGCAGCGGATAACCTGCCAGCTGTTGATAGAGTCGTTGAAAGTTTATGGTGTCGTTATTTTCAGTGGCTTGTATGGCCTCAATATACAGCAGCCTCTGTTGTACGCGTTGAGTATTGGATATTACTTGGGCGCTCGCCTCGGGAGATAAGCTGAGAATAATGATCAAAAATCGCCATAACAAAAGCTTAGGTTTTGCAAGAAGGGAGTTATGTCTGGTGGGAATAATCGTCAAAACGGCTCCGAATATTCTACAGGGGTATATTTTAGTGTAGTGAAAATTAGGAAGGTGTAGCGATTAGTGGGTGCGAAGAGTAAAATTGGCGGAAATTTTTGATAGAGCAGTATTATGCCTTTGGTTCGAGTGAGTGCCGCCCAGCTGAGTTATGGGACGCAGATATTATTGGATAACGTTGATTTTCAAATCGATAAAGGCGAGCGGGTATGTATTACCGGGCGTAATGGTGTCGGCAAATCCACCTTGCTGAAGGTGATTCAAGGCGATATCAAGCTGGATGGCGGTGAGCTTTGGTTTGATAGCGGGGTGAGGATCTCTTGCTTGCAACAGGAGCTGCCTGCAGCAGATGATCGCCTTGTCGATAGCGTGGTGGCTGAGGGGTTGCCTGGTGTTGGAGAGCTTCTGGCGGCTTTTAATGAGCTTTCGATGCAAGAGCTTGACGAAAAAGGGCTAAAAAAGCTGGCAAAGATTCAGCACGATATCGACAGTGTCGATGGTTGGTCAGCACAGGCTAAAATCGACAATGTGATGAGCCGTTTAAAGCTGCCAAGCGGTGTCTCTATGAGCACGTTGTCGGGGGGGTGGCGTCGTAAAGTGGCTCTGGCCAAGGCGTTAGTATGCGAGCCAGACTTGTTATTACTGGACGAGCCGACTAACCATCTTGATTTAGCAACCATTGACTGGCTAGAAAAGCAGTTACTGGACTTCCGTGGCGCATTGTTATTCGTCACCCACGACCGGGCTTTGTTGCAGAACTTAGCGACACGTATTATTGAACTCGACCGCGGTTGGGCCTTTAGTTGGAAAGGGGATTATCACAGCTTCTTAGAGTATCGTGAGCAACGCTTAGCGACTGAAGAAAAGCATAATGAGCTCTTTGATAAGCGTCTGGCGGAAGAGGAAGTGTGGATTCGTCAGGGCATTAAGGCTCGCCGTACCCGCAACGAGGGTCGGGTGCGGGCGCTTAAGGCGCTGAGAAATGAGCGAGCCGAGCGTCGTAATGTGACCGGTAAAGCGAATATAGCGACGCAGTCGTCGGAAAAATCGGGCAAGATTGTCATTGAGGCACAAGACTTAAGACATAGCTTTGCCGATAAAAAGATTGTCGATGGTTTCTCAACGGTGATTCAGCGCGGTGATCGTATTGGCATCATTGGCAACAACGGTGCGGGAAAAAGTACCCTGTTGAAGATGTTTTTGGGGCAGCTGCAACCGATGGCTGGGACGATCAAGCAGGGAACAAAACTGGAAGTCGCCTACTTTGACCAATTACGCACAGAGCTCGATGGCGAAAAAAATATCATCGACAACGTTTCACAGGGGCGAGACTTTATCGAGGTTAACGGTAAAGATCGGCATATATATAGCTATCTATCAGATTTCCTGTTCTCGCCAGAGCGAGCCAGAACACCCGTAGGCGTGCTGTCGGGGGGGGAGCGTAATCGTGTCATGCTCGCAAAGTTGTTTAGTCAGCCGTCTAACCTGTTGGTGCTCGATGAGCCTACTAACGATTTGGATGTGGAGACGCTGGAGCTGCTCGAAGAAATTTTAATGAACTACCCAGGCACGATGTTGTTGGTGAGTCACGACCGAGCCTTCATGGATAATGTCGTTACTAGCAGTATTGTTTTTGAGGCACCTGGCCGGGTGCGTGAGTACATTGGTGGATATAGTGACTGGAAGACGCAGGGAGGCACGATAAGTGTGACGGCTGCAACGGAGGAAAAGCCACAGGTCACTGCTGCTGTTGAGGTGAAGGAAACTCCTGCCGCCAGTAAAAAATTGAGCTTTAAGCTGAAGCATGAGCTGGAAAAGTTACCCGCTAAAATTGAGGCTCTCGAAGAGCAGAATGAACTGTGGCAGGCACAAGTTGCCGATAGTGGTTTTTATCAGCGTCCTCGCGAAGAGCAGGATAAGGTGCTTGCTCAGCTAGCTGAAGCAGAGCAGGCACTGGAGGTGGCGGTTGAGCGTTGGGCTGAGTTGGAGGAGTTGGCCTCGGAATAATTATTCGCTTTCCTCGACACGTACAGCTAAGACGTCACAGCCTGCACCATGGAGTACGCCGTTAGCGGTCGAGCCAAAAATTAAGGCAAGACCGTGGCGGCCGTGGCTACCGACGACGATAAGGTCGGCGTTAATGGCGGCAGCAAGATTGTGAATCTCAGTTTCTGGTCGGCCAAGGGTGAGATGGCAGCTTTCATCGTCAATACCGATATTGCTCGCTATCTCCTGCAGTTGGTGTTTAGCTTGGTTCATTAAATCTTGTTGGATGTCAGAAAAATCCAGAGGGATATCGCTACCATAGGTAAAGCTGAGCGGCTCAACCACATGGATAATGCTGATTTTAGCGCCGTAAAATTGAGCGAGTGAACGAGCCTTTTGGCAAACTTGGGGGCTGTCTGTACTAAGGTCTATCGCCAATAAAATATGCGTGTAATCAGACATAGGTGTACTCCTAGCTATTATTACGTGACGTGTTGATATTATTTACTCATTGCCGATTAAACGGCAGTTTCAAGTCACCTGTCAAACGGTGATTTGTTACAACAATAGCATGTATTGATCTATGGCTTATATTGTAATTATCTTAGTGATTATCATGGCGATTTCGCCGGTTATCTGGATGCGCCCTAGTCCTAGGCAGAAACAGCTTGTTCGTTTGCGAGAACACGCTGCAAAGATGCATATGCAGGTATCTATTAGAACGCTGCCACCGCGCTTGCAGCGTCGTCATGACAACCCGACGATGACCTGTTACCTAACCAATCACCCGAGGAACAAGCAAGCGGATACGGATAAGCCACGTCCACTTTGGTATGTCTCGGTCGTCGATGCGGGTTTTGAGTGGATTGGTAAACCTGATTTGATGATACAAGAAGCTTTGCAACGTCTTTGCGCGACACTACCGAAAGGGTGTTGTTATCTTGAGGCCGAACAGGGGTTTGTTGGTGTCTATTGGTTGGAACAGGGGACTGAGGAGAGGGTCGACAAGATTGCGAGTATTATTTCAGAAGTGATGAAACTGCAAAATGAACAGCGTTAATTAAGAGGTCGATATGGTTAAGACAGGTCTATATAAGCACTACAAAGGTGCCTTTTACCAGGTTGAGGGAGTGGCGAAGCACTCTGAAACAGAGGAGGCGCTTGTTGTTTATCGGCCGACGTATGGTGATCAAGGCTTGTGGGTGAGACCGTTGTCGATGTTTGTTGAGACGGTTCAGGTGGCGGGCGAGTGGCAGCCACGTTTTGCTTATGTGGGAGATGAAGAGAAAACCACGGTGTAACAATAGTGGCGCTAATCAACAGTAGCTAATCAACTATATGCCACCAGTGTTGCCATTAATTTTCACTGCCGATAATGCTTCACTAATAGCCTAAATTAGTCCCCTTAACTGTGGCATATCATATGGTTAATTGCTTGCGGAGGGGGAGGGTAGTGATATACGAATTTGTCGAAAGTTGTGTTCAGTGCTTGACCTAGGTACTACTGTACTATTATAACTTCCGCAATTGCATACATTTACCATATTACTACTCATAGAGATTGTAGGGAGCTAATGGCCAAATCTTTAGTTATTGTCGAGTCGCCAGCGAAAGCTAAGACTATTAATAAATATCTTGGTAATCAATACGTTGTTAAATCCAGCGTAGGGCATATACGAGACTTACCAACCAGTGGTAGCAAAAAGTCTGCTGTCGATCCAAGCGCTCGCGCTAAAGAGGCAGCTAAAACTCGCAAAATGCCAGCGGACAAGAAGGCAGCCTACAAGAAACAAAAAGCTAAAGACCAGCTTATACGTCGAATGGGTATAGACCCTGAGAAAAACTGGGAGGCACACTACGAGACCCTACCTGGCAAAGAGAAAGTGGTCAGTGAGCTGAAGCGCCTTGCGGAGAACGCTGAAACCATCTATCTCGCAACGGATTTGGACCGTGAGGGTGAGGCAATTGCCTGGCACTTGCGGGAAACAATTGGTGGAGAAGATAGTAAGTACCGCCGTGTAGTATTTAACGAAATTACCAAGACGGCGATTACGGAAGCTTTTGACACTCCGTCTGAGCTCGACATGAGTCGCGTTAACGCACAGCAAGCGAGACGTTTTCTCGACCGTGTTGTGGGTTATATGGTTTCGCCATTACTGTGGGCTAAGGTCGCACGAGGCTTGTCCGCAGGCCGGGTTCAATCTGTTGCAACAAGGTTAGTGGTTGAGCGTGAGAAAGAGATTCGAGCCTTTGTGCCTGAAGAGTACTGGGATGTCTCGGCTGACCTGGTAACAGCAGCACAACAAAACCTTAATTTAGAGGTTAAGCGACATAACGGCGAGGCCTTTAAGCCGGTCAATGAAGCGATGACGATGGCCGCCGTGGCTGAATTAAAGGCGGCGACTTATATTGTCGCGAGTCGTGATGATAAGCCAACCAAGACCAAGCCAACAGCCCCCTATATTACATCGACTTTGCAGCAGGCTGCGAGTACTCGACTTGGCTTTGGTGTTAAGAAGACGATGATGATGGCGCAGCGTCTTTATGAGGCGGGTTATATTACTTATATGCGTACTGACTCGACTAATTTGAGTGCAGAGGCTGTGGCGAACTGCCGTGACTACATACAAAGCAGCTATGGCGACAAGTACTTGCCTGAGGGCGCCATCTCCTATAGCAGTAAAGAAGGTGCCCAGGAGGCACACGAGGCGATTAGACCCTCTGATGTTAGCTGCCAAACATCGCACCTGAAAAATATGGAGCGCGACGCAGAGCGATTATACGAGCTCATTTGGCGTCAATTTGTTGCCTGTCAGATGGTGCCAGCAGAATTCACCTCATCTTCTATCGTGGTCAAAGCTGCGGATTATGAGCTCCGTTGTAAGGGGCGCGTTATTCGTTTTGACGGTTTTATGAGAGTGCAGCCAGCACAGGCGAAGAAGGCAGAAGACGTTATCTTGCCTGATGTAAAACAGGGAGAAGAGCTCCAGCTCAACCGTATTGATCCCAAGCAGCACTTCACCAAGCCAACAGCGCGTTTTACCGAGGCGAGCCTTGTTAAGGAGCTGGAAAAACGTGGTATTGGTCGCCCGTCAACCTATGCGGCTATTATCTCTACGATTCAAGATCGCGGTTATGTGCGAGTAGAAAATCGCCGGTTCTTTGCAGAGAAGATGGGTGATATTGTCAGTGATCGTTTAGAAGAAAGCTTCCGCGATCTGATGGATTACAGTTTTACAGCGAGAATGGAAGAGTCTCTGGATGCTGTTGCAGAGGGTAGCCAAGATTGGAAAGACTTGTTAGATCAGTTCTACAAAGAATTCTTGGTGCAGTTGCAGCAGGCTGAGGCGGAAGAGGGTGGGATGCGCGCAAATCTCCCCACGCCGACAAATATAAAATGTCCCGATTGTGGTCGTGACATGCAGATACGTACTGCCAGTACAGGGGTCTTTTTAGGTTGTTCTGGTTATGCGTTGCCGCCAAAAGAGCGCTGTAAGTGTACGATCAACCTGGTTTCTGGTGATGAGGCGGTAAGTACCGAAGTTGATGAAGAGGTTGAGTCGCGTTTGCTGCGCAATAAGCGTCGCTGCAGCATTTGTAACACGGCAATGGAGTCCTACCTCATTGATGAAGAGCGTAAGCTACATGTTTGTGGCAGTAACCCTGATTGCTCTGGTTATGAAATTGAGGCTGGTAGTTTCAAGATAAAAGGCTACGAAGGACCAGTTCTAGAGTGTGATAAGTGTGGCTCAGAAATGCAGCTTAAATCGGGGCGTTTTGGTAAGTACTTCGGCTGTACGAATGATGGCTGTAAGAATACACGCAAGCTACTGCGCAGTGGCGAAGCAGCGCCGCCAAAGATGGATCCTGTGCCTATGCCAGAGCTAACTTGCTTGAAAGTCGACGATACGTATATCTTGCGCGACGGTGCTGCAGGTCTGTTCCTGGCGGCGAGTAAGTTCCCTAAAAACCGTGAGACTCGTGCGCCATTAGTAACGGAGCTGCTGCCGCATAAGAGTGAAATCGACCCTAAGTACGCTTTCTTGATGTCTGCACCGGTAGCTGATCCAGACGGTAATCCAGCGATTGTTCGTTATAGTCGTAAAACCAAGGAGCAATATGTGATGAGCGAAGTTGAGGCGAAAGCCAGCGGCTGGACTGCTTATTATGTCGGTGGAAAGTGGGTTGAGGAGCAAAAGAAGAAGCGTGTTACGAAAAAGAAGGCTGATAAGTAATGCTTACTCGTTAAGCAAGTGCGCGTCCTAATGAAAAAGCCTGCTTTACTGCAGGCTTTTTTTCGAGTTTTTATCGTGTGAATGATGGCCGAATGAGTGTGAGGTGAGTGATGTTGAGAGATGTACAGCGCAGAGGCGCGCAGTTGCTGGGGTATGCTGATCAACAGTTATCAATGTTGGCACAGGCGGATGAGCAGCAGCATTTTGGTTTTTTAGAGGCTGCGACCCATCACTTGTATCAGGCGTGTCGATGCTACTTAGCTGAAGTGGCGATTGCTTACGGTGTCTCTTATGGCGAGTTGTCTGGAGATGGTGCTGTCGAGGAGCTGCTTGCCGTATTTTCAGCAAAGGGCTTGAATAGTGGCGAATTAAACGAGCTACATAGTGCAGATTGGTGGCAGTTGTTGAGGCGCTTACAGTCGAACTCACTGAGGTTGGAGGAGAGGGTTCGCGTTCGACAAAACCCAGCGGTCATTGCGGTGCAGGTGAGTGATGATGCGGGGCTGACGCGATCGAATATCGTTTCAATAAGAAATGAAATGATGTTGTTAATACAGCGACAAAGGAGTGATGCACAGGAATCTTAACCTTGTTTTAGCTCATGTATGCCTTAAAACAGGGGGAGAGCGTGAAATAAATGGTAACTATTGCAGTTGCGCCCTTGTTTCGTGGAATAAGGCGGTGTTATAACTAACAGACCGATTAATTAGAAGAAAAGGTGAGCATGGTGTCATCCTTATTGGAAATTGTTGAGCTTGCCAATGGTGAGATCGTCCTTAGAAGTGCCGATGGCGACAATCGCCCATTAATTAATATTCGTTTTGGCAGTGCCTCGGACCTGGTTTCTTCGGCAGATCGCCTCGAGGTGGCAAAAGCCATGATTCAGGCGGGTATGGCAACTTTTGCTGAAATCGTTGAGAATCAAGAGGAGCAGGCAGATATGCTCACGGCAGATGAGTGCTTTGAAAGCACCGAGACTGAGATGATCTGCGATATGGTTTTACATTAATCAATTACTAAAAGGCATTCATTATCCCTCTTTTTCGGGCTACTGGCCGTCTTAAAGTACGAGTAGGCAGTGGCTATTACCATTATTGGCGGCATAGCAGAGCTGTCTACGGTCTAGCGCACTGTCGTCCTCAATGTTGGCGATCACGGTATTACTTCGGCCATTATTGAGGCAGCGTAGTAAGAGTGCATTGGTTTCTGCTTGTGACTTAGTATTAATAATCAGTATGGGGCGCTGATCGAGGCCAAACTCTTTTAGTTTGCTTCTGTTAAGTGGTGGTGGGTTTATCCAGGTGACCCAGCGACTATCATCGCTACTGCTTAGGTGACTGATGATAGGGAGTAGTAACAGCTCTTGGCAGTGCTTACCTTTGATCGCCAGTTCGGTAATACACTCTGTATAGCCGGCTTGTGTCTCTTGGTTTTCTAGGGCTGCAAATAGGGGCATGTTATCGTCCTTTGCTGGTGGCTTGGTGCAGTCGCAGTGATCCAGTAGCGTGCACCAATCGAATATTAATGACGGCGAATGACGCCTACGCTGATACCTTCAATGGTTACTTCTTGATCTGCTAAATCGACAATGATGGGTTCGAACTCCTCATTCTCAGGAAGAAGCATAAGTTGACGTTTATTTTTTCCGTACTTTAAACGCTTTACTGTGACCTCGTCATCGATGCGAGCGACAACAACTTGCCCCTCTCTGACGTCGCTGGTGCTATGTACTGCCAGTAAGTCACCATCCATAATGCCGATGTTTTTCATGCTTTCGCCTCTGACACGCAATAGGTAGTCAGCAGTGGGGGAGAAAAACTGTTCGGGCATTTTTACATGATCATCAATATTTTGTTCTGCCAAGATTGGGTTGCCTGCAGCGACCTGACCGATAATGGGTAACCCAAGGTCTTCCTCCTGTGCGGTGATGCGAATTCCTCTAGAGGTGCCAGGAATGATCTCTATAGCCCCTTTTTTGGCGAGAGCACGAAGGTGTTCTTCTGCTGCGTTAGCGGATTTAAAGCCAAGCTCTTTGGCGATATCGGCACGTGTCGGTGGCAAGCCGCTATCTCGGATATGTCGCTTGATGAGTGAGAGGACTTCTGCCTGTCTTGCTGTTAGTTTAATCATGGCGCCTATCTGTTTGTTTATACAGTTGCTGTAACTATATACAGTATATTCTTGAGGCGCAACAAGACTGACTAATTTGTTCGTTATTTATTCATAGGTCATTGAATAGATTTTCATAAGTGATCGATTGAAGAGGGTCCTCACCTAGGTTCATCGTAGTCGTTGAGTCCTCGGCATACCCTTGCTCCTTTTCAACTTCGTAAGGGGCGGTCCAGTCTTCTGGCGCGGCGATTTGCTGTAGGTTGTCTTGTAGCCAGCTATCTATATCGTACTCACCGATTTCGCCGTCTATGTATTGGATTTCGATGCTAGAGCTGATGTCGTCTAAGGCAACGACCTCAAAGATAGCGCCTTCTTCTGCCTTATACCATTGACCGATTTTTGCGATTTGCGTTGCCATTTCAATTCTCCCAACAAATGCAATGTTGCAAAGTTTGTGTTGTGGAGGCTATGTTATGAGCTTGTTATTTTAAGCCGTCAAGTGATGTCGTGTAGAATTACGCGATACAGCACTGAAGTTGGAGGCTAATAAAGCTATTATTGTTTTCGTATAGTCTTATTAAATCAAGGGGTAGAAGGTGGAGGGTAATATTTTTCAGCGTATAGAGATGTGGCTTCCTGAGTGGCTAAAGGGGCCAATATTATTATTGCTTGGTGCGTTTGTTTTCGCGTTTGTAGTGAGCTGGATGGCTCGTATACTAATTCGACGTTTGCAGGCACAGCTACTTAAAAACAATCGGCAGTGGGATGACTTGTTGTTGTCGGCGATGCGGGGGCCTACTTCAGCGTTTATTTGGTTGTTTGTGGGAAGTTGGACGGCTCAGAGGTTATTGCCAGCAGTGAATGATGAAGAGCTGCAGCCTTTGATCATGTTTAAAGATATTGCCTTCATCTGCATATTGGCGTGGCTGTTAGTGCGCTTTGTACGGCTGGCGGAAACGCTGTTTGAGTCTCGTGGTGGGCTAATCAACCTCGATGCAGCGGCGATTCACACCATTGGTAAGTTGTTGAGAATAATAATTGTGCTGATTGTAGTGCTGATTTGTATCCAGCGACTTGGCTATAGTATCTCGGGAATCTTGGCTGTGGGTAGTATCGGCGGTATCGCGATTAGTTTTGCGGCTAAGGATTTGCTGGCTAACTTCTTCGGGGGGTTGATGGTGTATTTGGATCGCCCCTTTGCTATTGGTGATTGGGTTCGTTCGCCGGATACTGAAATGGAGGGGACGGTAGAGCATATTGGTTGGCGTACGACACGAATTCGCACTTTTGATCAGCGCCCGCTCTATGTGCCTAACTCGGTCTTTGCCAATGTTGCTGTTGAAAACCCCTCGCGTATGCTGAATCGGCGTATCTATGAGACGGTGGGGGTTCGCTATAATGATATTAAGGCGCTTGAGTTTATTGTACGTGATGTCAGGCAGATGCTAGAGAATCATCCGGATATTGACATGCGTAAGACGCTGATTGTTAACTTCAATAGCTTCGGTGCCTCGTCACTCGACTTCTTCGTTTATACCTTTACCAAGACCACGAACTGGGTTTTGTTTCACGAGATTAAGCAGGATGTATTGCTTAAGATTGCGGCCATTATCGAGCAACACGGTGCTGATATTGCCTACCCAACTACAACGTTGAAGCTTGAGGATATAGTGACGGCGGCCTCCGAAGAGGCCGAGAGCTAGCTGTTTTCTGCGGCATTGTTTTCTGATGGGGTGTGTCTGGTAATCTTGATCAGCATGCCCATCATCGGATGGTCAATATAGTGCAGCTCATTACTGCGCATTTTGATGTTGTCGTCGAGGTGGATTGTGCTGCTGAGGGCGTCATCAATAGGTGCGGGCAGAAGAGGGTGGTTTACGATGAACTCATCGCCAGGCTGTTGAGGGTAAAGCGCGCTGAACTGCTGGGTATTATCTGCTAGGGAGGCGGTCGATGTCTCGTCGAACTCGCTAAGCCATACATCTGCGCTGACATCGAGAAAACGATTAAGTTGAATATTTAGTGCGCCTTCGATGCTGCTATCTTTACCGTGCTTCATGCCCTGTTGAAAGACCACAGCCGGAGATGTTTCGCCATCGATAAAGGGCATTATCCACGCCTCATGAAAGACCACGTCGTATTGCCCTTTTCGCTTTAGAGCTAAGCCCTCGGCGGCGAGTGAGTGTTTGGCTTTGCTGAGGTATGGATAGCTTTTTGTTGTCGAGTCTTTTTGGTTGAGCGCGGCTGCTGTGTTGATTGCCACGCTGTGTGCAGGGCTCGTGGTTGAGTCGGCGGGCGATTGGCTGCTTACTATTTTATGGGGGGGCGTGGGCGCGTTGAGTAGGATGCTGTTGGCCGGTGGGTTGAAGTCAATGTGTTGTGGCCACTGCTCTTGTGCCTCTTCAGGCACTGTCGCGTTATTCTTAAACAGGATGACCTCTACTTGGTACCAGCGTGTATTGTTGTTTTTGACCGCGATGCTGGATTCGTCGGCTTCTTGGCCGTAACTCAGGTTGCAGGCAATAAGCGTGAGTGCCGCAAAGATGCGGGTGACGATGTTGGTGGGGGAAAAGCTTGTGGGTAATACTCGACAGCAAAACATAGTACACCTATATAATTTCTCTTATTAGGTGTACTACTTTATCAGGCTGGTAGGCTTATAGCATTAGCCTTTTGTTAGAAAGCTAACTGATTGATGAGTTTTTGAACGTTGTCGAAGCGTTGTTCAACATCTTCCATTTTTTGTTTGAAGCGAAGTGTGGTTGCGCCTTCGAGCTGATATCGACTGGGCTGGGTTTGCACAAGAGTGACGATTTTCATGGGCTCGATTGTGGTGTTTGCTGAGAAGATAAGGCGACCGCTACTGGGGCCAGCTTCTAGCTTTTGAATGCCCAGTGGTTCGATCAGTAGGCGTAGCTCTGTGAGTCTAAACAAGTTCTTTACTTGTTGTGGCAGCAGGCCAAATCGGTCAATCATTTCTACCTGTAGATCTTTTAATTGCTCAGAGGTTTTGGCGCCACTGATGCGCTTGTAAAGAATGAGGCGGCCGTGTACGTCAGGCAGGTAATCGTTGGGGATGAGTGCTGCCAACTTGAGGTCGACCTCGGCGCCTTGGTTGAGCGCCTTCTCGATATTGGGGGTCTTACCTTGCTTGATGGCGTCAATTGCCTCTTCAAGCATTTCCATATAGAGCGAAAAGCCAACGGTTTGAATTTGTCCGCTCTGTTCATCACCCAATAGCTCGCCAGCGCCACGAATTTCCATGTCGTGGGTGGCGAGGGTAAAGCCTGAGCCGAGGTCCTGGGCCTCCGCTATCGCTTCGAGGCGCTTAATGGCGTCTTTACTCAGGGCCTTAGGGTTTGGGGTGAGCAGGTAGGCGTAGGCTTGGTGGTGTGAGCGACCGACACGGCCACGTAACTGATGAAGCTGGGCGAGGCCAAATTTATCTGCGCGATCAATGATGATGGTGTTGGCAGAGGGGATATCGATACCGGTTTCAATGATGGTCGTGCAGACGAAGACGTTATAGCGTTTGTGATAGAAGTCGCTCATTACCTGTTCGAGCTCTCTCTCGCGCATTTGGCCGTGGCCTATGGCAACGCGGGCCTCTGGGATCAGCTCTTCAATATCGCGTGCAGCCTTTTCGATATTCTTGACTTCGTTGTGCAGATAGTAGACCTGCCCTCCACGAAGCAGTTCACGTAAAATCGCTTCCTTGATGGTGGGATCTTGCTTTTCCTGCACAAAGGTCTTTACCGAAAGGCGTTTGGCGGGCGGAGTGGCGATGATCGATAGGTCGCGCATCCCGGACATAGCCATGTTGAGGGTACGAGGGATAGGCGTGGCGGTCATTGTCAAGATATCGACCTGGGCACGTAGTGATTTAAGGGTCTCTTTCTGTTTGACACCGAAACGGTGTTCTTCGTCGATGATTAAAAGCCCTAGGTCTTTGTACTTTATTTCGTTTTGGATGAGTTTGTGGGTGCCGATGATAATGTCGATGCTGCCATCAGCCAGTTTGGCGATGACTTTCTTTTGTTCGCTAGCCGTTTTGAAGCGAGAAATGACTTCGATGTTAACGGGCCAGTCGGCAAAACGATCGCAGAAAGATTCATAGTGTTGTTGGGCGAGTAGCGTTGTTGGTACCAGAATGGCGACTTGTTTACCTGCTTCGGCGGCGATGAAGGCAGCGCGCATAGCGACTTCGGTCTTGCCGAAGCCGACATCACCACAGATCAGTCGATCCATCGGTGTGTTGGCGCGCAAGTCGCTACGGACGGCAATGATAGCCTGCTCTTGATCGGGTGTTTCCTCGAAAGGGAAACCGGCGGAAAAGAGGCGATAGTTTTCGTCGCTGGCGGCCAGTGATTGGCCGCGGCGAGCGGCTCTACGGGCGTAGATATCGAGTAACTCGGCAGCGACATCGTGTATCTGTTCGATAGCTTTGCGCTTGGCCTTTTGCCACTGCTCGTTGCCGAGTCTGTGTAGTGGTGCGTGCTCATCGTCGCTGCCGCTATAACGGCTAATGAGGTGTAGTGATGATACCGGTACATAGAGTTTGGTGTCATTGGCATAGCTAAGAGCTAAGAATTCTACCTCTTGCCCACCTACACCGATGCTCTCCAGTCCTAGGTAGCGACCAACACCGTGGTCGAGGTGGACGACCGGGGCGCCAACTTTGAGTTCGTTGAGGTTGCGAATGACGGCTTCGGTGTTGTCCTGTACCTTCTTGCGGCGACGGCTTTGCATTACCCGTTGGCCGAACAGCGAGGCCTCTGTGATGACACAGATATCAGCTTCTTCGAAAATCACACTCTGTTGTAGCGGGGCAATAATAATGCCGTGGCCCTGGCCGTCTAAGAAGCTCTGCCAGTCGTTATACGTCAGCGGTTGTAGCTGGTGTTTACCTAGCTGTTCCAGCATGGCCTCTCTGCGGCCGGCGCTCTCGCAACAAAAGAGAGCTCGGCCGCTAAAGCCGGCTAGCTGATCTTTAAGCGCGAGGTAGGGGTCGCTAGTCGGACTAATGCTGAGTTCAGGGAAGGGGCTGATAGGCAGGTTGAGCCTGCCGCTGCTCGTTTTAATGCGCTCGCTCGATAGGGTTATCTGAGGATGTTGCTTGAGTTCAGCGAACAGCTCCTCAATCGGGCAGAACATAACGTGCGGCGGAACGATAGGGTTTCTGGCGTCAATGGAACGTGCCTCGTAACGTTCGCAAACGTCGCCCCAAAATGTTTCGCCAGCTTGCAGGCTGTCTTGTTGTAGCAGCGTGAGGCTGTCTTTGGGTAAGTAGTTAAGTAGTGTCTGCGTCTGCTCAAAAAATAGTGGCAGGTAATACTCGATGCCGGCCGGTGCCATGCCTTGGCTGACATCTTTGAATGTCGCCGAGTCGCGGGAGTCCTTGAAGGTCTCGAACCATTGGTCTTTGAATAGGCGGATACCGGCTTTATCGAGGGGGAACTCTCGTGCCGGAAGGAGCTTGATCTCCTGTACCTTGCCGATGGTGCGCTGGCTTTCAATATCGAAGCTGCGCAAGGTCTCGATTTCGTCATCAAACAGGTCGATGCGGTAGGGTGTCTTGCTCCCCATGGGGAAAATGTCGATGACGGCGCCGCGCAGTGCGAATTCGCCGTGCTCGTAGACCGTATCGACGCAGCGGTAGCCTGATTGTTCAAGCTTGAGGCGGTAGCTGTCGATATCAAGGGTGTCGCCTACGCTGTGCACAAGTGAGTTGGCATCGATATAACTGGAGGGGGCGAGACGATGCATTAGTGTCGAGATGGGGGTAATCAATACTCCGCGACGCTGATGAGGAAGTTGGTAGAGGGCCTGCAGGCGCTCAGAGATTATGTCTTGGTGTGGCGAGAAGCTGTCGTAGGGTAGGGTCTCCCAGTCGGGAAAGTGGATGACTGGGATGTCTTTGTCATCAGCGAGATAAAATTGAACCTCTTCCTCTAGTCGATTGGCCTCACTGGTGTTGCTAGTGAGTAGTAGTATCAATCCCGAATGGTTGCGGGCAGTCTCGGCGATAGCCAGTGCCTGACCTGCGCCGAGTAGGTTACCCCACTGAATTTTATTACCTTTTATCGTACGTTGAAGAGCGCTGAAAACCTCGGCCACGAGTAATCCTATATATAGACGAAAATGAAGCACCGTGCTGTTGCATGCTAATCAGCCGGCGAGTGGTTGGTCGCGGGCAGCTATTGTACCTAACTCTGCTGAAGAGTTCAGGCGAAACCCTTACAGGGCGCTTTTTAGGTGATTAATAGTCGTGGGTGGTGAAAATTCGTACATCGTTACGTGAAATACCTAGCTTAATCACCTAAGTGTCTTGCGAAGAGAGCAATATATCACCATAATACGCAAAATTTTTTAACCAAAATCTTTAACCTATTTAGGGTAGTTCGCCGTGACAGATAGAAAACGAGAAAGACCAAGCGATTATTTCGCTGACTGGAAAGAGCGTGAAGTCCTTGCAGAACGTATGATTCCGCTCATTGGTAAGCTCTATCGTGAATGTAACGTCAAAACATACATTTATGGTCAGTCGCTATCAAATATCTCGGTTCTCGATATTATGAAGGCACACCGTGTCGTTCGTGAGGTTGAAGAGAATGAACTTTCTGAGTTTGAAACCTACCCAGTTATCGAGGCTCTCTCGAAACTTGACCTAGGTACTGCTCACGTCGATGCAGGTCGTATCGCGGTGCGCTACGAGGAAATTAAGGGGTCCGGTGTTAGTATTGATGACTATGTCAAAGAACAGGTGGCTGACTTAATCGGTGAATCTCATGATGAGTCAGACCGCCGTGACGTTGTGCTCTATGGCTTCGGTCGTATTGGTCGCTTGATGGCGCGTTTGTTGGTTGAAAAGTCTGGCGGCGGTAATGCATTACGTCTACGGGCTATCGTTGTGCGTGATGGTGGTGCTGAAAATGATCTGGCCAAGCGAGCGAGCCTGCTAGAACGCGACTCGGTCCACGGCCCTTTCAAAGGGACCATTCGTGTCGACGAAGAGCGACAGTCTATTGTTGCCAATGGTAATGAAATTCGTGTGATCTACTCTAATGCCCCGGATAGCATTGACTACACAGATTACGGCATCAGTAATGCTATCGTGGTTGATAACACTGGTAAGTGGCGTGATCGTGAAGGCCTGTCTCTGCATCTTCGCGCTAACGGCGTAGGTAAGGTGATACTAACTGCCCCGGGTAAGGGGGACCTCAAAAACGTTGTTTTCGGTATCAATAGTGAAGATATATTGCCAGAAGACACCATTATCTCAGCGGCTTCATGTACAACTAACGCAATTGCACCACCGTTGAAGGCTCTTGACGATGAATATGGCGTTGAGATGGGGCACGTTGAGACGGTACATGCTTATACTAACGACCAGAACCTGATTGATAACTATCATAAAGGTCCACGTCGCGGTCGAAGCGCTGCTCTGAACATGGTTATTACAGAGACTGGTGCAGCGACTGCCGTTGGTAAAGTATTACCTAAGATGATCGGTCGCTTGAGTGGTAATGCGATCCGCGTACCGACTCCTAACGTGTCTCTTGCCATCCTTAAGTTAACCCTTGAGAACGAGACGACAACGGAAGAGTTGAATGCTTATATGCGTAAAACTGCATTGCACTCACCTCTGCGTAAGCAGATCGACTACTCAAACTCACCAGAAGTTGTTTCTAGCGATATGGTCGGCTCACGTCACGCCTGTATCTTTGATTCTGAGGCGACAATCGTCAACGGCAAGAGCGCTATCCTCTATTGCTGGTATGACAATGAATTTGGTTACAGCTGTCAGGTGCATCGTGTACTCGAGCAAATGGCAGGTGTTGACTACGCCATCTATCCTAAAGAGGGATAGTTCGGCAAGAAAAATTGCGGCCACTTACGCTGTTAAGTGGTCACTTTGGATGTAGTGCACGTGTTTTTAAGCTGTGTGTCTGTTAAAAAATTTCTCAACCTCTCGTCAGGCTGTAGTGATAAAGATAAAGACACATTTTTGACTCGCACTGCGAGAGAGCTAGCTTTGCCCTGTTGAAACATGGGCAGGGCTTTGTTTTTTGACTAAAACTGTAAACTAGGCTGAAGTATGATAAACATCAAGCGGGGCTTGGACTTGCCCATATCCGGAGCCCCGGAGCAAGTGATAGTTGATGCTGCTGATGTCCGCCATGTGGCTTTAATCGGTTACGATTATATTGGCATGAAGCCGACCATGGCGGTCAAAGTTGGTGATCAGGTAAAACTTGGCCAATTGTTGTTTTCGGATAAGAAGACTGAAGGTGTGAAATATACAGCACCTGGTGCCGGTAAGGTGGTTGCTATCAACCGCGGTGCCAAGCGTGTCTTCCAATCGTTGGTGATAGAACTCGACGGTAACGAAAAAGAACAATTTGCTAAATATGCCGAAAGTGAATTAAGCGGTTTGAACCGTGAGCAGGTCGTTGATAATCTTGTTGACTCAGGGCTTTGGACCGCGCTGCGGACCCGCCCTTATAGCAAGGTGCCAGCGGTTGATAGCGAAGCTAAAGCCATCTTCGTCACAGCAATGGATACAAGTCCGTTGGCTGCCGACGCTGCGGTGATTATTGCTGAGAAAAAACAAGCTTTTAGTAACGGTCTGGCCGTGTTGTCGACGTTGACAGCTGGCAAGGTTTTTGTCTGTAAAGCACCAGGTGCTGATATTCCTGCAGGTCAAGGTGATGTTGTTACTGAAGAGTTTTCTGGGCCTCACCCAGCTGGCTTGGCAGGCACTCATATACATTACTTGGCGCCAGCTGCGAGTGTGGACCAAACTGTTTGGTCAATTAACTACCAAGATGTTATCGCAGTAGGTCAACTGTTTGTTGACGGTGAACTTAACTCTGAACGAGTGATTGCTTTAGCGGGCCCTGTTGTTAATAAGCCACGTCTTTTGCGTACACGTTTAGGTGCTAGCACCGATGAGTTGACTGCAGGTGAGCTGGCAGCAGGCGATAACCGCGTTATTTCAGGTTCAGTCTTATCGGGCCGAAAGGTGATTAATGAGACAGCCTTCTTGGGGCGCTATCACCAGCAGATTTCTGCGTTGTCTAACACGCCTGAGCGTCCTACCTTCCACTTCTTCCGTGCAGGTGTTAACCGTCACTCGGTGACTGGGAGTTATATTTCACGTTTCATGAAGAAGACCTTTGACTTTACTACCACGGCAAACGGTAGTGAGCGGAGCATGGTTCCGATTGGAACATATGAACGTGTCATGCCGCTGGATATTTTGCCGACTCAGTTAATTCGCGCGTTGGTGACAGGCGATCTAGCCCTGGCGCAACAGCTTGGCGCGTTAGAGCTCGACGAAGAAGACTTGGCTCTGTGTACCTACGCTTGTCCTGTGAAGTATGAATATGGGCAGATACTGCGTAGCAATCTAACTAAAATTGAGGAGGAAGGTTAATGAGGTTTTTAACGAACTTCTTCGACAAGATCGAACCTAACTTTGAAAAGGGTGGCAAGTATGAGAAATACTACGCCCTGTTCGAAATGTTCGATACCTTCGTGCGTCAGCCTGCTGATGTAACTAAGGGTGCCTCCCATGTTCGTGATGGTGTGGATCTTAAGCGTATTATGATTACTGTTTGGATCGCGGCATTCCCTGCGATGTTTTACGGTATGTATAACCTTGGTTTCCAAGCAAATACAGCCATGGTCAATATGGCGATTGATCCTGCGACGGTCAGTGATTGGCATATCTCTTTGATTGCCATGTTTGCTGGCTTTGATCCATCAAGCATCTGGGACAATATGATCCACGGTGCGGCCTACTTCCTGCCTATCTATATCGTCACTTTCGCAGTCGGTATTGCTTGGGAGATGATTTTTGCTGTGGTGCGTGGTCATGAGGTTAATGAAGGCTTCTTCGTTACTTCTATCTTATTTGCATTGATCGTTCCACCTAATATTCCTTTATGGCAGGTTGCTCTCGGTATCAGCTTTGGTGTTGTTATTGGTAAGGAAGTTTTCGGTGGAACCGGTAAAAACTTCCTTAACCCAGCCCTAACAGGTCGTGCTTTCCTCTTCTTCGCCTATCCGGCGCAGATTTCAGGTGATGCGGTTTGGACTGCAGTCGATGGCTTTAGTGGTGCGACGCCACTAGGTCAGGCTGCGGTAGCGGGATATCAGCAGATTCAGACGGCATTTGGTCAGCAGGTTACTTGGATGGACGCCTTTATGGGTAATATCCAGGGCTCGATTGGCGAAACCTCGACGCTGGCGATTCTTATCGGTGCTGCGATCTTGTTGTTCACCCGTATTGCGTCTTGGCGGATTATGGCCGGTGTCTTACTGGGAATGATTGCGACATCGTCACTGTTCAATATGATCGGTTCTACTACTAATCCGATGTTTGCGATGCCTGCTTATTGGCACCTTGTCGTAGGTGGTTTTGCCTTCGGTATGGTCTTCATGGCGACGGATCCTGTGTCTGCCTCGATGACGGATAAGGGCAAGTGGTATTTTGGTGCACTAATAGGCTTCATGGTAGTGCTGATTCGCGTAGTTAACCCTGCGTTTCCGGAGGGTATGATGCTAGCGATTCTTTTCGCCAACTTATTCGCTCCTTTGATTGACCATTTTGTAGTACAGGCAAACATCAAGCGGAGGGTGGCAAGAAATGGCAACGCCTAAAGATAGCCTTAAACAGACCATCCTTGTTGCACTCATCATGTGCGTGGTTTTCTCGATTATCGTGTCTAGTGCTGCGGTTATCCTGAAGCCTAAGCAAGAAGCCAACAGGGTTTTGGATCGCAATAAAAACGTACTCGGCGCAGCAGGTCTCTATAAAGATGGCATGTCGGCGGACGAGGTTAATACTCTCTTTGCTAGGTTTGACGTCAAGCTGCTTGATATCGCAACTGCTAAGTATCTGACGGATGAGCAGATGAAAGCAGCGGGAATCAGTGCTGCGACCTACGATCAACGTGCGGCGGCTAAGGACCCTGCGTTATCGAAGGCGTTACCAGCTGCTCAAGATATCGCCTTGATTAGACGTCAGGCAGACTATGCCACTGTCTATGTGATGCGTGATGAGTCGGGTAAGGTCGATCGTGTGGTATTACCTATCCACGGCTACGGCCTCTGGTCGACCATGTATGGCTTTATCGCTATTAAAGGCGATGCTAATACCATTTTGGGGCTTAGCTTCTATGACCAAGGTGAAACACCGGGTCTAGGTGGTGAGGTCGAAAATCCTCTATGGAAGGCAAAGTGGCCTGGCGTAAAGCTTTTTGATAGCGCAGGTAAGTTGATTATCGCGGTAAGCAGTCGTGAAAAGGGCCCTAGCGTTATCGATGGCCTCTCTGGCGCTACCTTAACGACTCGTGGTGTTGATCACTTGGTGAAATACTGGATGGGTGAGTATGGTTTCGGCCCTTACCTGACTAGATTGAAGGCGGGGGAAGAATAAGGTATGTCTGATACTAATACGAAAGAGATTTTAGTTAATCCCATTTTCTCGAACAACCCAATTGCTCTACAGGTACTCGGTATCTGTTCGGCTCTAGCCGTGACCACAGGGATGAAGACTTCCTTGGTCATGGGGCTAGCGCTGACCTTGGTAACGGCGTTCTCTAACCTGTTTGTCTCGATGGTGCGCAATATCCTGCCGAGTAACATTCGGATGATCGGTCAAATGATCATCATTGCCTCGCTGGTTATTGTTGTCGACGCATTCCTGCAAGCCTATGCATTCGATATTTCGAAGCAGCTATCAGTTTTTGTTGGTCTGATCATCACTAACTGTATTGTTATGGGCCGTGCAGAAGCCTTCGCGATGAAAAACCCACCAATCCCAAGCTTCTTAGACGGAATCGGTAACGGCCTCGGCTATGCTGTTTTGCTCTTGGCTGTCGGTTTCTTCCGTGAGCTACTCGGTGCAGGTCGCTTGTTTGGTGCTGAAATACTACCGTTGATCCAGAACGGCGGTTGGTATCAGGCTAATGGTTTGATGCTACTGGCGCCCAGTGCGTTTTTCATTATTGGCTTACTGATTTGGGCGCTACGTACGTGGAAGCCTGAGCAAGTGGAAGAGCCAGACTATAAACTTTACACCCACACAGCGACAGAAGGTTAAGGCTCATGATCGAACATTATCTTAGCCTTTTTGTGAAGGCAGTTTTCCTCGATAACATGGCGTTAGCGTCTTTCTTGGGAATGTGTACCTTCTTGGCAATCTCTAAGAAAGTGCAAACAGCTATTGGTCTTGGTGTCGCCGTTATTGTGGTGTTGACCATCACCGTGCCGGTGAATAACTTGATCTACACCTTTCTATTGAAGGATGGTGCGTTGGCTTGGGCCGGCATGCCCGATGTGGATTTAAGCTTCCTGAGTTTCTTGAGTTTCATCGGTGTTATTGCCGCGATCGTACAGATCCTGGAGATGTTCCTCGATAAGTATGTGCCAGCTTTGTACGCAGCGTTGGGTGTTTTCCTGCCGTTGATTACGGTGAACTGCGCCATTATGGGTGCGGCTCTATACATGATGAACCGTGATTATAACTTTGGTGAAAGTGTTGTTTATGGCATGGGCGCGGGAGCCGGTTGGGCGCTAGCGATCGTAGCGTTGGCAGGTATTCGTGAGAAGCTGAAGTACAGTGATGTTCCTGATGGTCTGCGTGGCCTTGGTATCACTTTCATCACCGTTGGCTTGATGGCGCTGGGCTTTATGTCCTTCGGCGGCATCTCTCTTTAAGAGAGATACATCTACCCAACTCAAGCAATAGGTTATAGGACTGTAGCATGATAGATACAGGAACAATCGTAACAGGCGTAGGCATGTTTACCGTGGTTATAATGTCACTGGTAGTCGTGATCCTGGTTGCGCGTTCGAAACTCGTTAGTTCCGGTGATGTGACGATCGAGATCAATGGTGATCCCGAGCGTTCTATCACTGTACCAGCAGGCGATAAGCTGCTGGGCACGCTGGCTAATGCTGGCATCTTTTTATCTTCCGCCTGTGGCGGTGGTGGTACCTGCGCGCAGTGTCGCTGCCAGGTTGTTGATGGCGGTGGCTCAATGCTACCGACAGAAGAGCCTCACTTTAATACTGGTCAGCGCCGTGATCATTGGCGTTTAGCCTGTCAGGTGGCGGTTAAGCAAGACATGAAGATTGAGGTTGATCCTGAATTTTTCGGTGTTAAGCAGTGGATGTGTAAAGTCGAGAGTAACCCGAACGTGGCGACTTTTATCAAGGAACTGACCCTTAAGTTACCAGAGGGTGAGAACGTTGATTTCCGTGCGGGCGGTTATGTACAGATAGAGTGTCCACCGCATACTGTTCACTACAAGGATTTTGACTTGGGTGAAGAGTATATCGGCGACTGGAAGCGTTTTGGCTTCCTGGATGTTACTTCTGTCTGTACCGAAACGACGGTTCGCGCATATTCTATGGCGAACTACCCAGAAGAGCGTGGTGTGGTTAAGTTCAACATCCGTTGTGCGACTCCGCCACCAAATAACTTGGCGTTGACGCCGGGTATTATGTCCTCTTGGGTGTTTGGCCTGAAGCCTGGCGATGAAGTGCAAGTCTCTGGTCCATTTGGTGAGTTCTTTGCCAAAGAGACTGATGCAGAGATGATCTTCATCGGCGGTGGTGCCGGTATGGCGCCGATGCGCTCTCACATCTTCGACCAGCTTAAGCGCTTGAAGTCTGATCGCAAGATATCCTTCTGGTACGGTGCTCGTTCGTTACGTGAAGTCTTTTATTCAGAAGAGTACGATGCGCTGGCCGCAGAGAATGAAAACTTTAACTGGAATCTTGCTCTGAGTGATCCTCAGCCGGAAGATAACTGGGAAGGTATGACTGGCTTCATTCACAATGTGTTGCTTGAGAACTACCTCAAGGATCATCCTGCACCAGAGGATTGCGAGTTCTACATGTGTGGGCCGCCAATGATGAATGCAGCGGTGATCAGCATGTTGGAAGATCTCGGTGTCGAACACGAAAACATCTTGCTCGATGATTTCGGTGGGTAATTAACTCATATGGTTAGTTTCCTGTTGAAACTGAACAAAGCGAGGATGCCGTTGGCATCCTCGCTTTTGTTTTTAATAGCTATCACGTTATCAGGCTGTGGTGAGCCGCAGCCGACTGACTGGAAGATAACGGGTTATACCATGGGGACGAGCTATCACGTCACGGTAGCTGACCCTAAGCAGTTGTCTGGGCTTGATAAAGAGCAGCTCACAAAAAAAATTGAACGGCTACTTAAGTTAGTCAATCAGCAGATGTCGACTTATATCGATGACTCTGATTTGTCGCGCTTTAATCAGGCGCCGATTAATACTGATGTGCAAACCTCTGCCGAGTTGGCGGGTATTGTAGAGCGTTCACTGCAGATCTATGCTGAGAGCGATCACAGCTTTGACCCGACGATTGGCGCGCTGGTCAATGTTTGGGGCTTTGGTCCGGATCATCATCCTGACCACATACCCTCGAAGGAGATCATTGCCAAGTTGTTGCGTGACCATGGCATGAATAAAGTCTCTGTTGATTTAACGAGCCATAGTTTGCGTAAGACCGCTCCGGTCTATGTCGATTTATCGGCGATAGCAAAGGGTGATGGTGTTGATCGCGTTGCGAGATTGTTGGAGCAGCTGGGTGCGAAAGACTTCTTGGTAGAAATTGGTGGTGAGCTACGTGCTAAAGGGCTAAGCCCCCGCGGCAGTGACTGGCGTATTGCGATTGAGGAGCCCGCTTCTGATGCGGCTCAGGACTCGGTGTATCGAGCTATCTCTATCTCCGATGTGTCGGTTGCAACGTCGGGCGATTACCGCAATTATTTTGAAGAGAATGGGCAGCGCTACTCGCATACAATCGATCCGCGTACGGGCTATCCGATTACCCATGCCTTGGCGTCGGTAACGGTCGTTGCTGATAATTGTCGTGATGCTGACGCCTATGCGACGGCTATTTCAGTGCTAGGCCCTGAACAGGGTATGGCTTTTGCTGAAAAGATGAAACTTGCGGTATATCTATTGGTCAAAGAGGGTGACGGCTTCATTGCTATCAGCAGTACAGCTTTCGAGCCTTATTTGATCAAAGAGTAATATGATGTTCTCGCTGGGTTGTCCGGCGAGATGAGAGGTAGATGTTATGACTATTTTTCTTTTGACGTTAGGCTTTGTGATTGTGATGGTCGTTGGAATGGCGGTTGGTTCTATCGCGGGCAGGGGTCCTATCAAGGGCTCATGTGGCGGCATGAGCGCACTTGGAATTGATACCGCCTGCGATATTTGTGGCGGTAATCCAAAGAAGTGTGACGAAGAGCAGGAGCGTGTTGCCAAGGAACAGCAAACTTCGACAGATTTTTACGACGCAGACAAATAAACTCTAGCGTCGGTAAATATTGACAGGCATTGCAGCTACTGCAAAAAATGCTGTAAGGCGAGGCTGGGGTAGTCGGTGATGAGACTGTCTACTCCCAGTTTTTCGCAACGCTTCATCTCATCTAACTTGTTGACAGTAAATACTGAAACACGGAGCCCAGCTTCGTGTGCCTGCTGGACCTGTTCGGCAGTCAGCATAGGATAATGCCAAATGACCCAGCTGCAATTCAGCTCGATGGCAGTGGCTATTGCATCAACACCTTCTGTTTCGCAGAGAAACCCTCGGTTAATCGTCGGGTCTAGTCGTTGTGCCACATCGAGTACATAGCGATCAAATGAAGTGATGATGACTTTTTGCTGCTGCTTGCAGGCTTTAACGGTGGTGATAATCTGCGGAACCAAATGGTCGATGATGTCAGGATAGTCACTTTTTACCTCAAGCTGGGTGCTCTCGATTTTCTGACATTGTTCAAAGACATCTCGTAGGCTGGGTATGCTGGCGGGGCAATTATGTTGTTGATCACGGTTGGCCTCATATTGACGCAACTGCTCCATCGTTTTGGTGCTGGCGATAGTGTCGTCACCACAAGTGCGAAGAAGGCTTTCGTCGTGATGAATAAAGGCCTCCAAATCCCTGCTGAGTCGTAGATCGTACTCTAGGTGGCGTAAGCCAATATCTTGGCTGTAGAGAAAACCCTGTAATGTATTTTCTGGATACTCGCCGCGTGCACCACGGTGGCCAACTATTATCATGTTACTAAAGACTTCGCTGATTTGATTGAGGAGTATAACATTTGAGGCGCCTGGTTTAAGTTGTGAAGCTGATCGTTACTGTACGGTTGTGTGACTAGGCGTGTTTGTGGCGTGGAACTTGCGCACAGAATGTACGACATGATCATATTCGAAGACGACAGTAAAGGTGTCGTAATCCCAGCGTGTGATAGGGGGAGTGCCCGTCGCTGGCGACTGACTATTAGGTTTGCCATATAGCCTTAGTACGTCAGTATTGCTCATCGCCCTAACGGGTAGCTGTTCGTTCTCTGTGCCCTGGCTGGCAATGGGGATAATGATGTTGTCGGCATGAGGAGCACCACAGAGCAATAGAGTGAAAATGGCGCAATAGCAACGGAGTGTGTTCATTTTTAGCCTTCTAGGTTGTTTTTGAGCATTCTAGCTATTTTATTCGTTTGAATAGCGGTAAGTCACGACATTGTGGTCGATATAGAGGATAGATTTTGACACAATGAGGAACATCTTTTGGCAGCTGAACAGGCTGCCTTTTTATTGAAAAGTTACTTATGTATAGACCTTTAGAAGTTTTCATTGGCCTTCGCTACACCCGCTCAAAGGCGCGTAGCCAATTTCTCTCACTTGTCTCTTTATTTGCATTGCTGGGGATGGTGCTTGGTATTGCCGCGCTAGTAGTGGTGAGTTCGGTGATGAATGGCTTTGAGCGTGAGCTACAGGGCCGAATTTTACGTTTTGTTCCCCACGGTTACGTGGATCAAACAGGTGGGCTGCGAAATTGGCCTGAGTTAGTCAAGAAGGTTGAGGCTGAGCCAGGTGTGCTGGCGGCATCGCCCTATATTGGCGGCGGTAGTATGTTAAGTCATGCTGGTGTGGTGAAGGGAGCAGAAGTTCGTGCTATAGCGCCTGACTATGAGGACGCTGTTTCGGGGCTTGCGCCGTTTATGTTGCGCGGTCAGATGAGTGACTTGAGGCCCGGGGAATATGGCATTATCCTCGGCAACATTCTCGCCCGTCAATTACGAGTGGGGCTCGGTGACAAAGTGAGTCTGGTGATTCCAAAAGTGAGTGTGACGCCGGCGGGGGTTTTCCCGCGAATGAAACGATTTACCGTGGTTGGAATGTACCAAGTGGGTGCACAGCAAGATGCTACCGGTGCCTTGATTAACCTAAAAGATGGTGCGGTGCTTTATCAGCGCGGAGACCGGGTGGATGGGCTGCAGTTGAAGGTTACGGACTTGTTTGCTGCCGGCAGTATCGTTCCCGAAGTTGTTGCTAAGTTAAATGCTACGGCCGCACACCCCTACAGTGGGCGCGATTGGACCGTGACCCAGGGGAGCTTATTTAAGTCGGTTAAGATGGAGAAGACAATGGTGTCGCTACTGCTGTTAAGCATCGTAGCCGTAGCTGCATTCAACATTATCTCTATTTTAACCATGATGGTGGCTGAGAAGCGCAAAGATATTGCCGTGTTGCGCACCTTGGGGGTAACGCCGTTAGCGGTTATGCGAATTTTCTTCGTGCAGGGGTTGATTGTCGGTCTAGGTGGCACTTTGGTCGGTCTGTTGATTGGCGTGCCCATTGCGGCCAATGTGGGCAGTATCGTGGCCTTTTTCGAAGGCCTTTTCGGCTTTCATATTTTCGACCCAAAAGTATATTACATCTCAAGACTGCCATCGGTCGTGCAGTTTAATGATTTGATCTTTATCGGCTCTTGCGGCTTGCTGCTGAGTATTTTAGCGATCCTGTACCCCGCGTGGCGCGCAGGTCAAATTCAGCCGGCTGAGGCGCTGCGTTATGAGTAGGAAATCACAACTAATGTCTGATTCAATCGTTTTAGAGTGCCATCAGCTGGGTAAATATTATCAACAGGGGCCGCAGCAGTTGAGGGTGCTCGATAATCTCGACTTGCAGGTGGCGCGCGGTGAGAAACTGGCGATTGTCGGCGCCTCGGGCTCCGGTAAATCAACACTGCTAAATATGCTGGGCGGGTTGGACTTACCTAGCTGCGGTGAGGTCAATGTGGCCGGACAGAATATGGCGAAGCTGTCAGCTAAACAGCGTGGTTTACTGCGTAATAAAAGCTTAGGTTTTGTCTATCAATTTCACCATCTGCTGGCGGAGTTTACGGCGCTGGAAAATGTCGCCATGCCGTTGATGATTGGTGGTGCCAAACGTCGCGAGGCAATTGAAACGGCTAGCGAACTGCTGGCTCAGGTTGGCTTGGCAGGGCGTGTCAGCCATAAGCCCGCGGAGCTTTCCGGTGGCGAGCGTCAGCGGGTGGCGATTGCGCGTTCGTTGGCGACATCACCTGACTGTGTGTTGATGGATGAGCCGACGGGTAACCTCGATAGTGATAACGCCGATTTGATAGAGGGGTTGCTAAGTAAGTTGAACACTGAGTTAGGGATCTCGTTGGTGATCGTTACCCACGACATGAGTATTGCCGCCAAAATGGATCGTATTATGAGTCTGCAGCATGGCAAGCTGACAGAGGTTGTTGCCGATGTTTGATTCTGTCCCGGTATTTATTGGCCTTCGTTATCTGGGGGCTGGTAATAAGAACCAGCTGGTCGCTTTCTTGTCGCGAGTCTCTATGCTCGGACTGGTTCTTGGGGTGGCACTGCTGATCACTGTGTTATCGGTGATGAATGGTTTCGATCGGGAGCTACGCGAGCGCATCTTGGCCGTTGTTCCCCATGTGAGCATCTACAATGTTTCAGGGATTGAGGATTGGCCAAGGCTTGTTGAAGAGGGGGAGCAAGTGGCAGGTGTCAGCGCTGCAGCGCCTTTCATTCATCTGCAGGGTATGTTGATGCGAGGGCAAAAGATCGTTGGTGTGATGGCCTATGGTATCGATGTGCAGAGCGAAGAGCAGGCCTCTGTGATCGGAGACTATATGGTCGATGGCAGCTTTTCATCGCTCTCGAGTGTTGCGAACGGTGTGGTGATCAGCCAGAAGCTTGCGGACAAGTTGTCAGTCACTCGCAGCGATCGTTTGACCCTGGTGGTACCTGAAAGTAATCGTAGGCGAGGAGCGTTGGTGCCGAGGCTGGTTAGGTTAGAGGTCGCCGCTATCTATGACACAGGGACGGAGCTGGATAATGGCTTGATTTATATGAATCTCTCCAAGGCGATGACTTTGTGGGGTGACGGCAAGCACGTTGAGGGAGTAAGGTTGCAGCTAGATGATTTATTTGCCGTCAACGCGGTGACTGAAGTGATGCGTGAGGCTTTGCCGCCCGGAGCATTCTTCCGTGATTGGCGCAGTAGCCACGGCAACTTGTATCAGGCCATTCAGCTGTCGCGTAACCTTGTTGGTATGCTGTTATTTATCATCATTGCGGTCGCTGCGTTTAATGTCGTCACGACACTGATTATGGTTGTAATGGATAAACAAGACGCTATCGCCATCTTGCAAACACTAGGCTTATCTCCTCGCCAAGTTATGTTGTTATTTATGATATATGGCACTTTTATAGGCATGATCGGTGCTTTTGTTGGCTTTGTGCTCGGTTGTTTATTGTCTTATACGATTACTCCTTTAGTGGCTAAAGTGAGCGCGTTATTCAATGTGCATTTGTTGCAGTCTGATGTTTATCCGGTGAGCTATCTCCCCTCTGACTTTCGTTTAGAGGACGGTCTGTTAGTCGCCTCGGTGGCGATTGGTATGTGTTTCCTAGCAACAATTTATCCGTCATGGCGAGCAGCAAAGACGTTGCCAGCTGAGGCGCTGCGCTACGAGTAAGTGGCGTATAGAGTAGTATGCCGCCGGTTAGTAGGCGGCACGCTCGTTGAGTTAAAAGCTATAGCCTGCTGCCGACACCGATGCTGGGGTCAAAGTAGATGCCGCCGATGTTGAACGGGGCATGGATGTTAAGGTTGGTGTAGCCATTACATGAGCAGAGCATGGCTGCCGTTGCCAGAATGGCGACGAGCTTCAGTCGTTTAGATTTATTCAATGTTCATCTCCTGAATTATGAATCCGGCGCCATTAGGGTCTTTGATGATAGCGACGTTGCCGCCACGGAGCTTGTCGTTTGCGGTCATGAGAATGCTGCCACCTAGTGCGACGGCACGCTCTGCTGTTGCACGTACGTCTTTCACCTTGATGTAGCTGGCCAGTGTGTCCGGCATCTTCTGGCTTGGTTTGTTGATTAGACCGAGTTCTGGAGTTTTATGGCTATTGGCGAAGTAGTGATAATCAATTCCGGCGATGTTTTTTTCTTCGACGCTGAGCTGAAATACTTGTTGATAGAAGTTTTCTGCAGTGCTGATATTACTGCTCCAGAGCTCGTGCCATAACCAGCTATTATTGTTGATAGCTGGCTTGACGGGGTCGCCTGCATTGGTGGCAATTAGACCGAACACGGCGCCTTGATTGTCTTGGGCAACACCGACGGTACCACGCCCCGGTATCTTAAAACTGGGGATGAGGGCTTTTCCGCCTTGTTGACTGATTGGGTCGATAGTTGCGTCTACATCTTTGACGGAGATAAGAGGTAGCCAGTGACTAGCGCGTTCCTCGGTTACAACCTCTGCGGCACCGCCGATTAGCTGTCCCTGATAGCGAATTAAGTTGTATTGATCTGCTGTATCTTCGAATTGCCAGCCAAAGAGCTGCTGATAGAAGTCTGCAGACTTCTTGAGGTTGGGGGTAATCAGGTCGTGCCAAATGACTTCGTTGTGACGGTACTGCTGATTCTCGGCTAGTGGCGGTAGTTTTGGAATATTGGAGCAGGCGAATAGGCTGCTTAGGGTAGCGCAGAGGAGGGTGGTTTTAAGCCAGCGTTTGCTGCTGGGCCGATATTGGGTGCCCATGAGGTTACTCTTCGTGATCGATGAGTAGTAATGTTTGTGCAGAAGGCAAAGATTAACAAGTGGTAATAAAGGCGATCATAGTAACTCATGGGCTGAGTCAATAATTTACCGCTTGTTGTCTTTGCATCATCTCTTGTTGTTCTTCTTGCGTTTCTGCCAGCGACTGATGACGTGGAAGCGCCATGTTAGCCTAACTGTTATATAGCCGAGAATTCCGGAGATCAGCCCGCAGATGAGTGAGCCGAGTAGCAAGGGCTGCCAGATCTGTTCAAGCTCATGCATCAGCCAGTTAATGGATAGCTCAAAGTTGAAGTGACCAGGATGGAGACCGAGAACCAAAGTGCCAACCTTGTAGGCTGCATAGAACATTGCAGGCATGGTGAGGGGGTTGGTGATCCAGACAAGTACAACAGATATCGGCAGGTTGCAGCGTAGCAAAATGGCCATTGCAGCAGCGATGATCATTTGTGATGGCAACGGGATGAAGGCAACAAATAAGCCGACAAAGAAGGCAAGTGAAGCGGAGCGGCGATTTAGATGAAATAAGTTGGGATCGTTCAGCCAGCCACTGAGAAAGCGCAGTGACTTATGTGATTTGATCGCCTCAGGGTTCGGCATAAAACGTTTGAGAAAGTTACGCGCCATAATGTGATGATCTACTACTATCCAAAGGGAGTTAATTCCTTATCGGGTGTGGGCTAGAAAAGCTGACATCGAGCGGCGCACATTATGCAACTATTTTGGCGCAGGCACTATAGCTATTCATGGAAGAACGCTATGAAGTCGATATTAACACTATCAATAACAATTTTAATGGTGGGTTGCCTGCTGCCGAGATCGCCGCCGCCATCGGCATTCTTGCTGTTGATTGTTGGTTGCTGGCTGCTCGGATTACTGTTCCGCAATAGAGCGACGTACTCAGCGTTGATGGTCATCACTGTCAGCCTTTCCACGCTCTGTTGGCATATGTATACCGATATTAAGGGGTTACATTGGTCGTATTTGAACGATGATACTGTTGAAGTGAGTGGCCAGCTGGTCAGTATTGTTGAGCGGCAGTGGCGTTATGGACAGCCCTTGCGACGTTTCGAATTTCGGGTCACAGAGCTCCATCGGCACGCCGTAGAGTACGAGCGCACTGTGGTCGGGCGTAAACTACTAGTGAGCCTATATGGTGATGTGGCAGGGGGTGACATTACGCTGGGACAGCACTATCGGATGAAGGTAAAGATTAAGCCTTTGCAAGGGCTGAATAATGAACATGGTTTTGATTATGTTCGCCATATGTTGGCTCAAGGGGTCGTTGCTCGTGCGACGGTGGTGCGAGATCAAGCCATGCTGCGGTTAGCTGATAGTATTGATCGTTATAGCCTGAGGGCGGTCGTTAGAAGCAGGTTGTACGATCTCACAGAAGGGATGTCGATGCAGCCGGTGCTGATGGCCTTAGCTGTTGGGGACCGAACGTTACTGAGCGATGATGATCGTGAACGCCTAGTTAATCTAGGTTTGGCGCACCTGCTTGCGGTTTCCGGCTTGCATATTGGCCTTGCCGCTATGTTGGGCTATTGGTTGGTGTTTGGTCTCGCGAGGTTGTTGTGCTGGCCGTTGAGTTGGATACGGCTCGATTTATTGATGGCGTTGAGTAGCGCTGGAGCTGCTTTCTACTATGCGTTATTGGCCGGTTTTACCGTGTCAGCCGTGCGTGCTTTGATCATGGTGAGTGTGGTGTTGATCTGTCGAGTTGCCTGGCGTCGTATACAGCCAATGCAAGGTTGGTTGTTGGCGCTGTGGTTGACGATGTTATATGAGCCGCTGCAGGTCTATTCGGCAGGTTTATGGCTTTCTTTTGTGGCGGTACTTGGCCTGATGTACCTTGGCTTGGGGCGGCGTGGTGGCTGGTGGTGGCCGCAGCTTGGTTTGTTCTTCGTTATGCTTGTGCCATCGAGTCTCTTTTTTTCGAAGGTGTCGGTGATCTCGCCACTTCTTAACGTCCTGGCCGTACCTTTCATCAGTTTATTGATTGTCCCGGCGGTACTGTTGGCATCGCTGCTAGCCTTCGTTGCCCCAGAGCTAGCACTGGGGCTGCTGAGTTTAATTAATCAAGGGTTAGCATTTGCCTGGCAGGGGCTTATGTGGCTCGATGGTTGGGCGATGACGACGGTTGCTTTGGCGGCAATACCGCGCTTTGTTTACTGCGCCGTTGTTGTAGCAGTGTTGTTGCTATTAATGCCGCGTGGCCTGCCGGGGCGCTGGCTGGCAATGGTGATGGTATTACCGCTTCCGTTGTTGTGGCTTGCAGACCCGACGCGCCCAGTGGCACAAGTGACGGTATTGGATGTCGGGCAGGGGCTTGCTGTCGTGGTGATGAGTCGAAATAGTGTGGTGGTCTATGATACTGGTTTCGGCGATGGGAAAGCTCACGCTATTGGTGGTCGGGTTGTTGCAGACTTTCTCCAAGCAAATGGCGTGACACGTATTGACCGGCTTGTTGTCAGTCATGGGGACAATGATCATGCTGGAGGCTTAGGAGAGTTACTCCGTCGCTTCGATGTGTCGGCAGTTGTAACGCCTGATGAGCATTTATTAGCTAAACACCAAGTTAACTTTATTCGGTGTCAGCCGGGTTTGAACTGGACATACGATGTCGTAAGCTTTCAGGTGCTTAGCCCAATGCCGGAAATGGCGGAATTAAATGATAATAACCGTTCTTGCGTTCTCAAAGTATTGATTGGAAAGCGATCAGTATTGTTACCAGGTGATATCGAACGTGAGTCAGAGCTGCATTTGATCGCAGAGAATAATAAGGCTTTACAGGCGGATGTTTTGCTTGTGCCGCATCATGGTAGTAAAACGTCGTCGACGGGTGGTTTTCTCGGGGCAGTACAGCCTCAGCTTGCGGTAGTCAGTGCCGGACGTTTTAATCGCTTTGGTCACCCCCATCAAAAGGTGCTTAACCGCTACCGAGCGCGTGCTATCGAGGTTGTTAATACTGCCTATTCAGGGCAGCTGACACTGATAGTGGACAGGCCAGGCGACGACTTTAGGGTAGAGCGCTACCTGTCATCTTATCGTCGCTATTGGCAGCTTTAAACGACTTCTAACGTTTGATGTAAGGCTTGAACAGGTCACTAAGTGTGATTCAACGGTGGTTTCTAAGCTTTTGATTGTGATACAGTCTGCCGATACTGATAAGAAGCGTGGAGGATGTGCGAGTGTTAGAGATTATTCAGGCTGGCGGCTGGATTATGTTGCCGATTGTGTTGTGTTCGGTATTGGCGTTGGCAATATCTGTTGAGCGGCTTTGGGCCTTGAAGGCCGACAAGATCGCCCCGCGTAACCAACTCGCGGAGGTTTGGCAGCGTGTAAAAGACAATAGTATTGATGCTGATTACCTCAAGCAGCTCAAAGGTAGCTCGCCACTGGGGGCGCTGCTGGCATCAGGGCTGAGTAATTCGCGCTATGGTCGCGATATTATGAAAGAAAGTATCGAGGAATCGGCTTCGCACATTATCCACGACATGGAGCGGAACATGAATGCGCTGGGGACGATAGCTGCGATTGCGCCGTTGCTGGGGCTGTTGGGCACAGTGGTAGGGATGATTGATGTCTTTACCCAGATCGTCGACCAAGGGACGGGTAATGCTGGCGCATTGGCAGGCGGAATATCGCAAGCGCTGATTACCACGGCGGCGGGCTTGGCGGTTGCCATTCCGGCGCTGGTGATGCACCGTTATCTTCACCGACGCATTGACACCATGGTGGTTAGCCTAGAGCAGGAGTCGGTCAAGCTGGTGGATGCGCTGCACAGTGAGCGTCAAGTTGCGGTCAAAGAAAAAAAGCGTAAGTAGGGGCGACGATGAAGTTTAAACGTCAATCAAAGAACGACGTCGAGGTGAATATTGCGCCGTTAATCGATGTGGTCTTCCTATTGTTGATTTTCTTTATGGTATCGACGACATTCACTGAGAAGACACACCTTACCCTTGATTTGCCACAAGCTTCTGGTGATAGCGGTGAGGTGAAACAAAATATAGAGGTCGCTATCAGCGCGTCTGGCAATTACACTATCAATGGTCGCGCACTTATCAATCAACAGCCTAATACCTTGAAAAAAGCACTGGCAGAATTTGTTGGCAAAGACCAACATCTGGTTATTACTGCAGATGCGAAAACGCCTCATCAGGCGGTGGTTACTGCGATGGATGTCGCTGGGAAGTTGAAATTCGTGCACTTGAGTATAACCACACGTAAGCCTGATCTTGAGTAACTGATTGATCTTTATGTGTTTAGTGTAAGAGATTCATGTCAAACAATAGCGTTAAGAAAGCGAGCGATTGGGCCACCTATCGCCGCCTGTTGTCTAATCTAGGGGCATTAAAGACTCCTTTTATTGTTAGTATTGTCGGTTATTTTCTCTACTCGTCGTCTCAGGTTCTAGTGGCAGACTGGACGGGTTTTATCATCGATAGCTTAGGTGGTGCACCAGCCTCTCAGAAGGGACTTATTTCCCAACTATACGAATGGCTGTTCGGTGCCGTCGAATTGACTACCGGACAACGTCACATGATCGTTGCGGCCGTTGCTGTCCCACTTGCTTGTATACGAGGGGTCGGTTTTTTCCTTGGTAATTATTGGCTTTCCTTTGTCTCGCTTAACATCGTTCACCGAATGAGGATGCAGGTCTACAACAAGATGTTGCGTGTTCCGGCCTATTACTATGATGAGCACTCCACTGGCCAGATGATCACCAAGGTAACCTACCACACAGGGCAGGTTACAACGGCGGCGACAGACTCAATTAAGGTCGTGGTGCGTGAAGGGCTTTTTGTCATTGGCTTATTGGCGTACATATTTCACTTGAACTGGCGCTTGTCGCTAATATTCCTCTGTGTGGCTCCGGTATTGGGCCTCTTTATTAACTATGTTGGTAAGCGGTTGCGGAAGATTAGCCGTAAGATTCAGGGCTCGGTTGGTAATATTACTGAGGTCTGTACAGAGACGATTAGTGGTTATAAAGAAGTGCGCCTCTATGGCGAAAAGGCGGTCGAAGAGGAGCGCTTTCGTGATGCTAGCTGGTACAACACGAAACAATCGTTAAAGTTGTCGTTCTTTAGTGCGATTTCTTCACCTGTTGTGCAAATTCTCTTGTGGAGCGCAATGGCCGTTATTGTTTGGTTGGCGCTGGGTATGTTTGAGACCGGCACGGCAGGTGACTTTGTCGCCTATGTGGGGGCGGCGGGGATGTTGGCCAAGCCGATCCGCCAGTTGACCGAGGTTTACTCACAGATCCAGCGTGGTTTGGCTGCCTGTGATGAACTCTATGAGTTTATCGACAGTGATGTTGAAGTTGATACTGGACAATTTTCGCCGGCTAAGGTCGAGGGTAAAATCGAATTTAGGAACCTCTATTTTGCTTACCGAAATGGCGATAAGGATGTTGTCCGAGATATTAGCTTTACGGTCGAAGCTGGTCAGACAGTGGCTATTGTCGGCCTTTCCGGCAGTGGTAAGTCGACGCTGATTAACCTGCTGACGCGCTTTTATGATTATGAGAGAGGGCAAATCTTACTCGATGACGTCGATATACGAGAATACAGTTTAGTGAACCTTCGTCAGCATATTGCGATGGTGAATCAGCACTCGGTGTTATTCAATGACAGCATCTACAACAATATTGCTTACGGAAGCCCGGGTGTTGAGGCCGACGATATTCACCGGGCAGCAGAGATGGCGCATGCCGATGAGTTTATTGCTCGTTTAGATCGCGGGCTACAGACCGAGGTGGGCGAGGATGGGTCGTTGCTATCCGGTGGTCAAAAGCAGCGTATTGCGATTGCTCGTGCAGTGGTGAAAGATGCCCCAGTGTTGATCTTTGATGAGGCGACGGCGTCCCTCGACAACAAATCTGAGGCGCATATTCAACAGGCGATGGAGGCGGTTATGGCGAATAGGACGACGCTGGTCATCGCGCACAGGCTCTCTACGATTGAAAATTCAGATTGTATTATCGTGATGGAAGAGGGTGACATTATTGAGCGTGGCGCACATCATGAGCTAATGGCTAATAATGGCCGCTACTCCCAACTCTACGATCGCCGTTTCAGCGAGTCGGAAAGCTAAGCGGATGAAGCGGTTGCAAGAGTACTGGTACGACCGATCCTCGTCAAAGTATTTGCCGGTGCGGTTGTTGAAACCATTGTCTTCATTGGTGGCGGCGGTGGCGCATCGACGGCTTGTTAAGGCGACATCTGTCGCCAGCCCGGTACCCGTGATCGTGGTCGGTAATCTTTCAGTTGGCGGTACGGGGAAGACACCTGTTACCGTTTATTTGGTCGAATTGCTGCGACGCCAGGGTTTTAACCCAGGTGTGATTTCACGAGGCTATGGCGGTAAGGCTCCGAGCTCCCCTTTTGATGTACAGAGCGATAGCCTAGGTGCTGAGTCCGGTGATGAACCGCTGTTGATTGCTCGTCGCTGTGGCTGTCCGGTTGTTGTCGATCCCGTGCGCCCTCGTGCGTTGAGTTTTCTGTTGGCAAAGTACTCCTGTGATGTGGTGATTAGTGACGATGGTTTGCAGCATCACGCATTAGCAAGAGATGTTGAGATAGTCGTGATCGATGGGGCGAGAGGGCTAGGTAATGGCCTCTGCTTACCGGCGGGCCCTCTTCGGGAGTCGGCTGATCGCCTGACTACAGTTGACTTCATTTTACACAATAGTCGGCAGGCAGATCTTTCGATGTATTGTCTTGATGCGGGTGCGCTGCCCCCACAACATGTCTTTGGGCTCAATCCAGGACAAGCGGTGCATTGTTTAAGTGGTCGGCGGGTGTCTTTGTCTGCATTGCCGCAGCTCCCTACTGTAGCGGCCTTGGCGGGCATTGGACATCCACAGCGATTTTTCACGATGCTTGAAGGGCTAGGTGTGTCATTACAGGCGACGCACGCCTTTGTCGATCATCACCAGTTTCGGCGTGAAGACTTGGCAAGCATTGAGGGAGAGTTAATTTTGATGACGGAAAAAGATGCGGTTAAGTGCCGTGATTTTGCTGACGAGCGCTGTTGGTACGTGCCAATTGAGGCTGTATTCGACGACTCGGCTTCGGCTATTGACGTTTCTTTTGACCAGCAAATTACAGCCGCCGTTACGGCGTCGGCCTCACGTAAGGTTATCTAGATTATGAGTTTTACCGTTATTATCCCCTCTCGTTACTCCTCTACACGCCTACCGGGCAAGCCTTTGAAAGATCTTGCGGGTCAGACGATGATTGAGCGCGTATATCGTCAAGCCCTGCGCAGTGAGGCGGAGCGGGTGGTGATTGCCACAGATGACGTACGTATTGAGGAGCTTGCGAAGAACTTCGGGGCAGAAGTTTGTATGACGCGTGCCGATCATGAGTCCGGTACGGATAGATTGCAGGAAGCTGCTGCCGCCCTAGGGCTTTCAGCTACCGATGTCGTTGTAAATGTACAGGGGGATGAGCCTCTCATTCCCCCCGCAATTATCAATCAAGTGGCGGAAAACTTAGCATCACACCCAGCTTCAGCGATGTCGACGTTAAGTATCGCGATTGATGACGCTGCAGAGTTCTATGATCCAAACTGTGTGAAGGTGATTGCCAATGTTCAGGGCACGGCGCTGTATTTTAGTCGCTCTCCAATACCTTTTCCGCGCGATGAGAAAACAGGGGCGCTGCCGACTGCGATGATCGCTCAACGTCATATTGGCATTTATGGTTATCGGGTCGGTTTACTTAACGACTTTGTGCAGTGGCCCGTGAGCCCTCTCGAGGCGACAGAGAAGCTTGAGCAGCTACGGGTGATGTGGCACGGACACCATATCCATGTTGAGACTGCATGCGAGCTGCCGCCAGCCGGTATTGATACAGAGGCTGACTTGTTACGTGTGCGCCATTATTTGGCTGAACAACAGGGTGGCAAGTAGTCTGCGATGCTACTTTGATTGTGCAGAAATGATCGTGCAGAAAAATGATAGTGCTGAAGAGTGATAGAGAAATGACCGCGCCGATAAGTCTTGATGTGAAGAGTGATTATGATATTAGCGCTCTTAATACCTTGTCCCTTCCCTGTGTGGCGAGGTATTTTGTCGAGCTTGAATCAGCGGCTCAGTTACCAGAGGTGGTCGATTTTGCTCGGCGTAAAGGTGTACCTCTGCAGGTCATCGGTGGCGGCAGCAATTTGGTGGTGCCGGATTATCTCGATGCCTTGGTGGTGCTCAACGGTATTCGTGGCAGAGTAGTTGAAATTGAGTCGCCTCAACATGCTGTGTTGCATGTCGGTGCCGGGGAAAATTGGCATGATCTGGTGGCGTTTAGCCTTGATAATCACCTTTATGGCATAGAAAACCTGGCCCTGATTCCGGGTTGCGCTGGTGCTGCCCCGGTGCAGAATATAGGCGCCTACGGACGAGAGGTGAGTGATGTGCTGGTGGCAGTGGATACCTACAACCCGGAAACGGGTGAAAGCCAGCGTTTATCGGCAAAGCAATGCCGCTTGGCCTATCGTGACAGTGTGTTTAAGCACGAGTCTTCAGGCTTAATTATCACGGCTATCAGTATACGCTTGTCAACGGTTGATCAGCCGTACTATCGCTATCAAGCGCTTCAGCAATATCTTGAGGCTGAATACCCAGAGCGTTACAAAGCGGGGGAAATTGGTGCGCAAGAAGTGTTTGCGGCGGTTATTGCGGTGCGACGTTCAAAGTTACCTGATCCAGCAGTGTTACCTAATGCCGGCAGTTTCTTTAAAAACCCGGTTGTGACCAAACAGGATTATGAGCAGCTCAAGGCAACTTATCCCGGCCTAGTTGGTTATCTTTTGCCCACTGGTGATTATAAGTTGGCCGCTGGCTGGCTGATTGATAATGCGGGATGGCGAGGTCGTGCTTTAGGTGCGGTGGCGATGCATGAAAAGCAGGCGTTGGTGTTAGTTAACCTGGGTGGTGCAAATCGTGCTGATGTTGAGGCGTTACGTCGGCAGGTCTGTGTGGATTGCCTGAAGCGTTATGGTGTTACGTTAGAGGCAGAGCCGCGATGGCTCTAGAATAGGCTATTGTTCTTACTAATAAATATGTTGCCCGGCAGGTTAAGAGAGCGTTGTTTGGTGGGGGAGAATTATGACGGGATTATTAATCGCTTTCCCTGCGTAGTATTGTGCAATTTGAGGCTATCCTGATTTCAAAATGGGTGGTAAGGTGAATAACACTCTACCGATATACCGCCAATGATGGCGGGCTGAGTTGATAACAAGAATACAAGAGACTAGCCGTCTAGTTAGGGGTTTTAAGTTGATAAAAGTCATAGTCGCCGATGACCACGACCTTGTTCGTAATGGCATTATTCGTATGTTGCAAGATGTGGAAGGTATTTCTGTTGTAGGGGAAGCCAACAGTGGTGAGGCTGCTTTGCGGCAGTGTCGTGAACAGGCGGTCGATGTTGTGTTGATGGATGTTCGTATGCCTGGTATTGGTGGTCTAGAGGCTACGCGTAAACTGGTGAGGGCTAACCCTGATACGCGAGTCATCGCTGTTAGCGCCTGTGAGGACGATCCATTTCCCTCTCGACTTTTGAAAGCCGGAGCCTCGGGCTTTGTGACCAAAGGGGCGGATATTGAAGATATTGTACAGGCCATCAGGGTGGTTAAGGCCGGTCAGCGTTATTTGAGCCCTGCCGTGGCGCAACAGCTTGCGTTGAAGTCATTCGACGATAAAAGTGCTGATAGTCCGTTTGAGCTCTTGTCTGAACGAGAGTTACAGATTTGCATGATGATCGTTAATTGCCACAAGGTCTCAGATATCTCGGAGAGCCTTCATCTGAGCCCGAAAACGGTGAATAGCTATCGTTATCGACTTTTTGAAAAGCTCGGCATTAGCAGCGATGTTGAGCTGACCTTGTTAGCTATCCGACACGGTATGTTAGAGGTTGGCGTTCAGGAAGGCTGAGCGTAGTGCTATAATAGCCAGCCATCATGTTGCGTCATAGTGCGCAACTCTTCCGGCGATTAGCTTTTGGTATAGCATAGTGGTAAAACCCGTTGATAAATCCTCCGCTGATGACAATGCTGCGCCATCAGTTTCGGCCAGTGTTTCGAAGAAGCAGAAGGTCGGTGATAATGATGATATGTTGGCTGAAGGCTTGGCAAAGCAAGGTAAGCTGACCTTTCGCTTCGACTATCGCGATTACCTAAAAGACCTAACGCAGAAGCCGGGCGTGTATCAGATGTACTCGGAGAAATCTGAGGTGCTTTATGTCGGTAAAGCGAAGAACCTGAAGCGCCGTGTTAGTAGTTATTTTAGGGCCACCGGACTAACCACCAAGACGATGGCGTTGGTTGCACGTATCCACCGTATAGAGGTGACGGTAACCAGTAGTGAAACAGAAGCGCTATTACTCGAACAGAGTTTGATTAAGGCACACTTGCCACCCTATAACATTCTGTTGCGTGACGGCAAAAGCTATCCCTATATCTTATTAAGCGATCACGAAACACCGAGAATCTCCTATTATCGGGGTAAGAAGCAGGGAGGGGGGCGCTTCTTTGGTCCCTATCCTAATGCTGGTGCTGTGCGTGAAAGCCTGCAATTTCTTCAGCGCACTTTTTTATTGCGTCCCTGTCAGGATAGTGTTTTTAAGAACCGCTCAAGGGCTTGCCTGCAGTACCAGATAAAACGTTGCTCTGGCCCCTGTGTCGATTTGATCGCTACGGAGGACTATCGCCGTAGCGTCGAGCAGGCGATTATGTTCTTAGAGGGGAAAAGTGATCAGTTGATGGGAGCGTTGGCCGATCAAATGGAGGCGGCGTCGATGGCGCTAAACTTCGAGAAGGCGGCAGAACTAAGAGATCGTATTGGTGCTTTGCGAACAATCCAAGAGCGTCAATACGTCGACGGTGAAAGCGGTGATCTTGATATATGCGCCTGCGTGGTGAAGGGGGTGGTGGCCTGTGTGCAGGTGATCTATGTGCGTGGCGGTAGGATACTGGGCAGTAAAAGCTATTTTCCTAAGATCAGGTTGGCGCCGAGCGCGGCAGAGGTGTTGTCAGCCTTTTTGCCGCAATTCTACCTGGCGAGTGCCGCCCGTGATATCCCGAAAGAGGTCCTAGTCAATGTGCTGCCGGAAGATCATGCGATCATTGAGTCGGCGCTAAGCCAGCAGTCGACACGTAAAGTGGCGATAAGTAGTCGGGTACGGGCAAGCCGTTCACGTTGGTTGACCTTGGCGGTGAATACGGCAACGACGAATGTCGGTAGTCGTATCGCAGATCGACAGAATAGCTATCAACGTTTTGAGGCGCTGCAGCAGGCGCTGGGGCTCGATGAGTTACCGGAGCGCCTAGAGTGCTTTGATATTAGTCACTCCTCGGGAGAGAGTACTGTGGCCTCTTGTGTTGTCTTTGATACTTGCGGGCCGAAAAAATCCGACTACCGTTTGTTTAATATCAAGGGGATTACGGGAGGGGATGACTATGCTGCGATGGAGCAGGCGCTGACACGGCGCTTTAAGCGCTTACAAAAAGGCGAGGGTGTGCAGCCCGATATCTTGCTTATTGATGGCGGTAAAGGACAGCTAAGCAAGGCACAGCAGGTCATTGATGAGATCGGGATAGAGGGGGTGTTGCTTATCGGTGTGGCGAAAGGTGTCACGAGAAAACCGGGCATGGAGCAATTGTTCATCGGGCGCGAGCAGCGTCAGTTGTTGTTAGACGCAGACCACCCCGGCCTATTGTTGATTCAGCATATTCGTGATGAGTCGCATCGCTTTGCGATTACAGGGCACCGTCAGCGTCGTGATAAAACCCGTAAGACATCGACCTTAGAGGGCATTCCCGGGGTAGGGCCTAAGCGTCGACGTGAGTTGCTGCGACACTTTGGTGGACTACAGAAAATCAGCGCGTCGAGTATTGAGGAATTGATGCGGGTAACAGGTATTAATGAAAAAATTGCTACAGATATTTATGCGGCACTGCATAATGATTAGAATGCACTCCTCGTCACAACAATTCACCCAATTGGCTTGTTAATGAATATACCTAATTTGCTTACCTTCTTCCGTATCATACTGATTCCCGTGATTGTTGTGATTTACTACCTGCCATGGCACTACGCTGATATTACGGCGGCGGCAATTTTCATGGCGGCGGCGGCGACAGACTGGTTGGACGGTTATCTCGCACGTAAGCTGAATCAATCGACGCCTCTGGGGGCCTTCTTAGACCCTGTGGCGGATAAGTTGATGGTGGCGATCGCGTTGGTCATTTTGACGGAGGTGCAGGCGTCGCTGTGGTTCACGCTACCGGCGATTGTCATTATCGCTCGCGAGATCGTTATTTCAGCGCTGCGTGAGTGGATGGCAGAGCTCGGTGAGCGCGCCAGCGTTGCGGTGAGCTACATCGGCAAGGTGAAGACAGCCATGCAAATGTTCTCAATCACTTTCTTGCTGGCCTTCGGAGAGTCGGGTAGTGACTTCTTGCTGGGCATTGGTTACGCAGCACTCTATCTTGCGGCTGGTCTAACGCTGTGGTCGATGTGGCAGTATTTGTTGGCGGCCTGGCCTAGCTTGCGCAAGCAATGAGTAAAAAGATGTACTGGATCAAAGCACTGTTCAGCGCTCTATATATAGCGTTTATTCCTATTTATTTCTTATAAATGTCATCGTGATGCTTGACTCTAAGGCCGCAATCACTAGAATACATCCCGCGTTCAAGGGAACGTCATTTGTTTGTGCGGGAATAGCTCAGTTGGTAGAGCACAACCTTGCCAAGGTTGGGGTCGCGAGTTCGAGTCTCGTTTCCCGCTCCAAAACAAAGGCTCGATGGCAGAGTGGTGATGCAGCGGATTGCAAATCCGTCAACAGCGGTTCGATTCCGCTTCGAGCCTCCATTACTTAGTACGCTAATTAATGGAGTCGTCGCTAGACGAAAAAATAGTGAAGATTGGCTGTCTTTTAGCGGGAATAGCTCAGTTGGTAGAGCACAACCTTGCCAAGGTTGGGGTCGCGAGTTCGAGTCTCGTTTCCCGCTCCAAATTCATTGCAGGCCCTCGGGGCTGTAATAATCGTCGGTAGACGTTAACTACAGCACCTCCTTGATCTCGCTTACCAAAGCAGTGTCAAAGGCTCGATGGCAGAGTGGTGATGCAGCGGATTGCAAATCCGTCAACAGCGGTTCGATTCCGCTTCGAGCCTCCATCTATTTGATGGAGGGTGATATCTGAAGTCATTAGGCTTGCAGATACAGTGTAATCTTTTGTGCGGGAATAGCTCAGTTGGTAGAGCACAACCTTGCCAAGGTTGGGGTCGCGAGTTCGAGTCTCGTTTCCCGCTCCAATATCAATCGCGGTGTTTGCGATAGGTGATGGAGTTTTCACAAGAGAAAATTTAGCGGGAATAGCTCAGTTGGTAGAGCACAACCTTGCCAAGGTTGGGGTCGCGAGTTCGAGTCTCGTTTCCCGCTCCAAATCTCTAAAAACCCAGCCAATGGCTGGGTTTTTGCTTTTTACTGGTTGAACGCTGTTCCTGCGCTATCAGCTTGCTTTATCTGGGGAGTGTTCTGGTGAGTAGTGCTCCAGCTCTATCATAAAGTCTTTTAAATCCGCTTGCAGGGTGGCTACAGCCTGTTCTGCGTCTACCATGTCTTGGTTTTTAAATTGTTGCTCGAGCAAGCGAGCCTGTTCTGAAATGGAAAGTCCGCCCATATAATGTGCTGATGATTTAATAGAGTGGGCGGAGCGATGCAGTTGTTCAATGTCTTGGTTGGCGAGTGCTTGGTTGAGCTCATCGGCGAGATCATTGAGGCTAGAGAGGGCGACCTGCTTAAAGCGATCAAAGCGTTCGGCGCTCATCGCGAGTGAAAGCTTCTCGAGGGAGGGGAGGTGAATAAATTGTGTTTTCTGCACGTTTAAGCTCCACGACAAACGGTGAAAGGTCTGTTGTTATAAGCTTAGTGCCTGCAGAGTATTTTACCCATGCTAATTGGCGGATAAAAAGTTGCTAAAAACCACCTACGAGCCCAGCGACGGTATAAAACGGTGCTTGCAGGTGGTTAAAGCGAGAGAGTGTTAGGCGCGTCTTCGGCGAGCAAGGCCGCTAAGGCCAAGGAGTGCAGAGCCAAACAGCCAGGCGGCAGCAGGTAGAGGTACTTCATTAACCTGTGAAACGAATACGTCGTCCATACCTTTTATGGTGATGAAGTTGCCTTCGGCGGTGATGGTCATGTTGGTGATGTTGAATAGGTTAACAGCAGCGTCATCGGTGGCATTAGAGAAAATACCCGTGTCGCCGTTGGCGGCGGTCCAATTAATGCTGGCGCTACTGATTCCTATGACATCGATTGTGCCGATATCAACGGCCTTAGTGAAGCTAAATGATAACGCTTCACCACCTGACATCTTGTAGTTTAAGCCATTGCTGCCACGGCCAAGACCTTCGTTGGTCCAAGACACCTTAGAGCCGCCAAGGGCGGTGGCGGTAAGGCCTACATTGGCCCCGTTGGCAGAGAAGCTCAGGCTGTTGTGGTAGCCGCCTGCAAATTTATTAAAGTCGAAATTGCCAGCGCTGGCTGTAGAGCTAGCCGCCAGCGCTATTGCGCTAATTATTAAGCTTGTTTTTTTCATTATTATCCCTCGCATACTATGACGTTCGGCCACTATGCTATTTTATTATCAAACTTAAATTGCATCCCGCATCGGTCGACTTTAAGTTTGGTTGGGTTAATACGACATCAAGGGTGTTGCCATGCTAACAGATAGGTATAAGCATGGTGCGTGCCAACTAGCCTCCTAGTTCGATGGTAGAGGGGGGGGAGTCGATATCTTTCTCGCCCGGTGTGAAGCTGAAAAATTCTTCGACATAGCAGATTATCGAGAAAATCAATAATTTTGGAATTGAAGGTGACGTTATTACTCTAAAAAGCTCTCAATTGTGACGTAAATATCACAGCATTTCCCTCTAAGCTGTGAATTGCACCTCGGAGTTGATCGCTTGTTTGTGTCGACTTTCTTATGGGGGGCGAGGGAGGTGACGTTGACGATATTTTTTACACTGATAGCTTGGCTATATTCAAAAGGTGATGACAAGTCAGGCGTGCAGAAAACATCTGATTCGCTGTTTAAATAACCAAAAACCACCTGTTATAGTAAAAAAACTGTGCCAGATAAGTTCGTGATAGAAAAAGCCTTATTGATGGTTGCATCATGGAAGAGGTTTCGTTATATTACTCGCCGTTCTCAGCAAGTGCGCTTGCTCTGTAGAACGCCCGAGTGGTGGAATTGGTAGACACAGGAGACTTAAAATCTCCCGACTTCACGGTCGTAACGGTTCAAGTCCGTTCTCGGGCACCAAACATGAAAGCCCAGTAAAGTATTAACTTTACTGGGCTTTTTTATGTCTGAAAGTTATGGGCAACGGTTGCTAGGCAAGTATTTATAGGCGTTTTTCCCTTCAGGTGTCCACCGGGTTTTATTGTTAGGTCTCTTTGTGGTTGATCGGGTTGTAGGTTATCGCTGCTTTAAGATGGTTGGGGACAGGTGGTGGCTTAGTTGGCTGTAAACTTGTTATGACTCTTGATTAAGTGACGGCGAAGTAAATACAGTAGGGGGTAGTATTAAGGGCGATTCTGCTTGTTGATTTACAGCTTGAGGTATCTTGGTACGAGTAGTAGTAATGTGCCTACAGTCACTAGCGCTATTGTATTGAAAATAAAGTAAGGGTAGATCATCAAAGTGATGCCTGTATAGCGCGCTACAGTATGGGATTGCTTCTTGCCGTAGATGAAGTAGCCAAGGCCGATTGAGCTGAATAAAAGCCCCCAAAGCATTGTTGCAGTATCCATATAACACCTAGGTTTAAGTTTTACTAATCAGGATGATTTATCTTAATCTTTCAGCGGTCTAGCTATTGTTTGTGGCGCATAGAATAGCAGCTGAAAGTTGTAATGGAGCCTTAGCGTATCAAACTTTATCGAGCTCTTTGCTGTTAAGGCCAGTATTTCTCTCATGTGGGTCGCTGTATGCGGCTGGGGGCTATTAAACAAGTGCTATGCGGCCGTAGTCAGTATCAAGCTGGCTTAATATGGCGTTAGCTGTCCATGATGATGAGCTTGATGGTCATAGCATTTTATAACTCTTTGCTTTTGTGAGCGAGTTTGTGTGCGTGCTGTTCCCACTCCATGCCGTTGAATGGCTTAATGTTTATGTTGTATGGTTGTGTGTCTAAGCAGTTAAGGTTTATGTCGATGCCGTCGGGATTTGATCTTGGCGTATAAAACGGCTTAATGCCGCAGACTTTACAAAAGGTGTGTTTGGCAATGCCGGTATTAAAAGAATATGTGCTTAAAGACTCTTGCCCTTTAATAAGCTTAAACTTGCTCAGTGGAATAATAAGGTGCAAGAAGCCTGACTTTTTGCAGATAGAGCAGTTGCACTGGTCGGCTTCTATCTCATTCGGTGCTTCGATTTGAAACTCAACGGCTTTACAGTGGCAGCTCGCTTGATAGATCATATTGCTTTCTACTATTAATTAGAGGTTATTGAGGTTGTGGTAAGTCGTCGAGTGATACGTTATGAGGCTCTAAGTGTTGCTCTTAATTGTCAATGTTTTATCGTGGCTTGGCTGGCGCTTTCGCGAAGGTAAGCTATATACCGGTCATATTCCTGTTGATTGAAGTTACAAGACAGTTTATTCATAAACCCATGTAAGCCTTTACTGTGTTGTAGTGTGGTGTTGTTGGTTTTTTCTAAAGATCTGCTGAGACTATTTATGGAAAAATTTTCCTCATGTTTAGGTAGTATTAAATTAATCGGAATTTTTGGTTCAATGTTTGATTCGTGGCGTATTTGAGACCCGTAAAACAAATGTGTGTTCGTAAAATGACGCCTGCAAAGATTGGGTGAAGTTTTCCATATTGCAGATGCGCCAACACTAAAGCCAATTAGCTGGGATGGCGTGTTTATTTTTGTTATTTGCCGCGTAACATGACGGGAGTAAGCGTCAATACCGCAAACCCTCATGAAGTGCTCGTATGCTGCATTTTCATTGCTAAATAGATTCTTTTCCCCATTATAAGGATCAATGATTAATGTGTCCTTGTTTATACGCTCACCAAGATCGATTAGCTCGTCTGTAATGCCAAATATGTCCGATGCCATAATTGTTAACATATTGTTAGTATCCACGAAGTATTGCTAGCAGCTCAGTGAGGTCTTAGGTTGCCATTATGCACTTGAGTTTATGATTGCTCTTGATAGGCAGGTCTGCTGGCATAGAGGCAGGGCGATAATAACTGAGGTGCTAAATTGTTTTTATAAGAGGCGACACTAGCGTATTAATGACAGGTTTGGAAGTTGTGTTCTGGTGATAGGGCGGGATTGACGACATTCTTGTTTTTCTGTGTCGAGATTATATGCTGGCTCTGCGGCGGATGCGGCTCCGGTGAATAGGCGATTTTTGATAGAGCTGCAGATCATTGCTGAAATATTGGAAAGCTAAAGTGGTGGTTGTTTCTTTTCTGTCAGGGGTGTAGTAATTGGGTCAACGGTTTAATAGATAAATTTTATAATGCTGTTAGTCATGGTTTTTTGCTAGCATAAAATTCCCGGATCCCAATGCGTGTTAATTTTAGCAGTAATATTTAAACCGGTAATATTGTTTTTCGCTATGAGTGTAATAGGTTTTTCCTATTAATATCGCATCCGATAATCATGAGAAAGATCAAAGATATTGTTTGGTTGTTGGAATAATGTGGCGGGGTTAAATGTAGCCTTCGACCACTGCTAATGCCAGGTGGTAACAGAATAGAAACGTTTTAGACCCTTTACCACCTTGGCAATGATGATGTTGCTCGTGCTAATGCTAGTTCCAGTGCGTATCTCTTCGGTTGGTCGACAATGCTAAAGAAGTTGGCGGCGCTCTTTTTGTTTGCTGGCCTATGCTTTAGTGAGTAGTAGCGGCTTATGGTGTGATTCTCTGACTACTGCTGGGCTACCAGAACCCAAATTATAGGATGCGATGATGAAAAAGAAATTAACGACAGGCGCAGGTTGCCCTGTTAGCCATAATCAGAATGTGATGACGGCAGGCCCTCGTGGTCCTCAGCTATTGCAGGATACCTGGTTTTTAGAGAAGCTTGCGCACTTTGATCGGGAGGTTATTCCAGAGAGACGTATGCATGCAAAAGGCTCTGGTGGCTATGGAACTTTTACCGTTACCCACGATATAAGCCAATATAGTCGAGCAAAGATATTCTCTGAAGTTGGCAAGAAGACCGAATTTTTTACGCGTTTCTCTACTGTTGCGGGTGAGCGTGGTGCTGCCGATGCCGAACGTGATATTCGTGGTTTTGCGATTAAGTTTTATACCGAGGAAGGTAACTGGGATATGGTGGGTAATAATACGCCCGTCTTTTTCCTGCGTGACCCGTTAAAGTTCCCTGATCTGAATCATGCTGTTAAGCGTGATCCGCGTACAAATATGCGCAGTGCAGAGAACAACTGGGACTTCTGGACCTCGTTACCTGAAGCGTTGCATCAGATCACTATTGTGATGAGTGATCGTGGTATCCCCGCGAGCTATCGTCATATGGATGGTTTTGGTAGCCATACCTACAGCATGATTAACGCGGATAACGAGCGAGTCTGGGTGAAGTTTCATTTTAACTGCAACCAGGGGATTAAGAATCTCACAGACCAAGAGGCTGCCGATATTATCGCCGGTGATCGCGAGAGTCATCAGGCGGACCTCTACAATGCGATAGAGCAGGGTGACTTCCCCTCTTGGACCTTGAGTATCCAGGTGATGACGGAAGAGCAGGCGGAGAAGTCGCCCTACAACCCATTCGATCTGACCAAGGTTTGGCCACACGGTGATTACCCTCTCATTGAGGTAGGTGTGTTGGAGATGAACCGTAATCCAGAGAACTATTTTGCTGAGGTTGAGCAGGCAGCGTTTACGCCGGCAAACATTGTTCCTGGGATAGGCTTCTCTCCTGACAAAATGTTGCAGGGGCGCCTATTTTCATATGGTGATGCTCAGCGCTATCGTCTCGGCGTCAATCATCAGCATATACCTGTTAATGCACCACGTTGCCCTGTACACAGCTATCATCGTGATGGCGCTATGCGTGTCGATGGTAATTTTGGTGGCACGATCGGTTATGAGCCTAATACCAAAGAAGAGTGGCAGGAGCAGCCTGACTTTTCTGAGCCACCGTTGTCATTGTCTGGCGCAGCGGCACATTGGGACCATCGTGAGGATGAAGACTACTTCTCTCAGCCTGGAGATCTATTTAGGTTGATGAGTGCGGAGCAGCAACAGTTGCTGTTTGAAAATACGGCAAGATCCGTTGGTGGTGCTTCGTTGCCTATACAAAAGCGCCATATCTCACATTGTCTCCAGGCTGACCCGGCCTATGGTGCAGGTGTTGCTAAGGCATTGGGCGTCAGCTTAGACGATGTATAGGCTATGTGGCCATTCATCTCGCTGTTCTGCATGGGGTGAGTAGGTTCTATCGCCTTATGCTGAGGCTAGCATGCCGCTGTTTTTGATGGCGGCAACGCTAGCTCATGAGCTCGCTGGTCAAACCAAAGATGGCCTGGTGCCCAGTAGCGAAATTTCTAGCTTGTCGCTGTCTTGCTGGGGTATAGCTGTGAGTTCTTGGGATCAGGATCGGCCCAATATAGCAATCAACAGAAAAGGTGGCAGTGTGCTAAATACAGAGCCCTTTATAGCTGATTTCGACCGTTTTGTAACGGAACTGCTAAATCTAGCTAGGCTGGTGGCGTAACTGTTTATTTTTGGTGAGTGAATTATAATAAAAAATGGATCATAGCAGTCGTAATAAGCCCTTATTAAGTTCAACTTTTTTTATTACTAACAAGTTATGTTGATGCTATTTCAAGCGATATAGCAGCATAACTCCCTAATTTTGTAAGTTTTAACGCATAGCGACTTTTCGCTATCTATGGATATTAATTAAATTCTATAGCGTCATTATCGCCGCGGTAACAACGTACACACTTTTTTTGATCTAGGAAAATTTTATGAATAAGTTATTCGCCGCGCTCGTCATTCCTACCTCATTGTTAGTCAGCGCGACCGCCTTCGCCAAAGAACCGAGTTTCTACGCCAGTGCTGCCATCAGCTACGCTGATCAGGACTACAATTTTGAAAATATTAATAACTATGATTACAGCGATAAGGCTGTTGGTTTTAACCTAACGGCGGGTTATCAGTTCAATGACTATTTTTCTCTTGAGGCAAGTTACTACGATTTCGGAAAGGCTGAGGCAGAACATAACCCTGGCCCTTACCTGACTTATAAGGGGGAAGCGAAGGCTTCTGCGCTGGGTCTTGCAGCAGTTGCTAGCTACCCGGTCAATGATAGCTTTAGGGTGTACGGTAAGTTGGGGGCTGCTTATTTTACCAGCGATGTGAGTGAAACCACTCAGATCCATGTAGAGGATGAGTTTAGCTTCAAGAACAGCGACAAGGATTCAGGATTTGCTCCTTACTTCGGTGCCGGTGTAGCCTTGAATGTTACAGGTAGCTCAGAAGTTTACCTCGAGAGTAGTAAGTTTTCATACGAAGCCAGTAGTGACATGGGAGACTATGATCACGATGTGATTAATACAAGCCTTGGCTATCGGATGTTCTTCTAAGCATCCTTCAAAGAGGTCGGCACAGGATAGGATGTGCCGACTTTTACCGTTGCTGTATGATCAGTTTTGGGAAGTTAGGCCTGTAAATAAGCTTATTTAATCCAGTAGGTGGTCCCTTGGCTTGACTAATAAGTTCAATGTTTCTTTGTTAATTATACGTTATGTTGATGTTTTTTTGAGCGTAATGTTGGTGCAACTACCTAGCTGTCTAGGTTTTATCGCGCAGTTCTTTGCTGCTTTGTACGGATATTAATCTAGCCCTATTACGTCATTATAGCGGCGATTATGAAAGACTCATTTAGTGAATCCAGGATAAAAGTTTATGCACAAACTATTAGGCACGCTCGTCATCTCATCGGCGTTCTTCGCTAGCGCCGCAGCTCTTGCTGATGCGCCAAAGTTTTATGCCAGTGCTGCTATCAGCTACGCTGACCAGGACTTCAGTACGGACTATAGTAGTACAATTGGTCACTATGACTATAGTGATAAGGCTGTTGGTTTCAACTTGACTGGTGGTTACCAGTTCAACGACTACTTTGCTCTAGAGGCAAGTTACTACGACTTCGGCAATGCGGAAGATAAGCGCAGCGAAGGTGATTTTCATTATAAGGCAAAAGCTGAAGCCAGCGCTCTTGGTTTGGCGGCAGTTGCTAGCTATCCAATCACTGACTCGCTCAAAGTTTACGGAAAGTTGGGCGCCGCTTATTTTATGAGTGAACTGACTACTGGCTGGCAGGTCACCTATAACGATGAGGTCTATTCTTCAGGTAATAGCGACAAGGACTCAGGATTTGCTCCTTACTTCGGTGCCGGTGTAGCCTTGAATGTTACAGGTAGCTCAGAAGTTTACCTCGAGAGTAGTAAGTTTTCATACGAAGCCAGTAGTGACATGGGAGACTATGATCACGATGTGATTAATACAAGCCTCGGCTATAGGATGTTCTTCTAAGCGTCATTTTTTAGCGGTTGTAAATACTCTGCCGTTAACTAATACGACAGTATTTTTGTTATATAAAATACTGTCGCAGTTCGGCATCACTCTATTCGTTTTTGGCTAGCCAACCCCCTTCCTGCAATATACCCAGTCTGGTTGTGACTGATGTAAAGTTTCCCGCTGGTTATCGCACGAAAAGATGACATTGGAAGTTCGCTAGCTTATAAAATAAAAATATTGATGTTTGTATTTGTTTGCTATTACTATGTGCAGGTGATTTCGTTAACTAGGAAGGTTTTCGGGATTGTCGCTGTTTAATTAATTGTTGATTGATTTCATTTGTATAGGGATAATAAAAATGAAAAAAATGCTGCGTAAGTTGTCAGTTTCCTCTTTGTTTGTTGTTTCATTATTCGCTGCGAACTCAGTTGTTGCGAACCCATCGTTTCACAATGCTTTGCAAAACAGCCCTAATATGGCTAATTACCTATACAGCAACCAAATCCAGCAGGAATCTAAAGTGTCTGACGGGGTTTTCTATTCGCGTCAACACCCGGGTGCGAAGGCGGAAAATGGTTTTGCTGAAGTCTTGCAGGAGACGCTTAAGAAATACGATGATCGTTTTTCTCAAGGGGTTAGTGCTTATTGGACCTTTCAGATCAGGTTGGCACGCAAAAACTCAGGCTCTAAATGGCACAGCTATGCTAAAAGCTTACCGACGGGTGTTCAAACGATTAAACGTCGTATACCGGTCAAGTGGATGGGTGAGCGGGTGACTTCGTGGTCAGATGTTAGAGAAATGAAAGTGATTGTTTACTAATTTCAAGCAATAGTATGGGGGGTTATGTTGCTGGGCGCTATGCCTAGTGCCGTGTAGGTCTCATACACCTTCCCCTTGTATCACTTCGGCTATCACGGTGACACAAGGGGAGAAGTTAATGTGTCGACTTAGTCACCTTAGCTGAATGAAGTGCCTTTATTTGAAGGAGTAAACCTAAGCGTATTAGGCTACTTTATTACTCGCAATCACGCACTTCTTGTGGCATTAACCCCAGCGATTGATACGCCCTTTTAAGCCTGAGCCAGGGGTCGCATCGGGTGTTACATAGACGTAGCGAGGTTGTGCCGTGCTGTCACTTGGAGACAAGTAAGCGCGCGCTATAATGTCATCAATAAAAGGTACCAAGAAGTGATTGTTGAAAACGTTTACGCTGCCGGTACCTGGGAAGCAAACCATGTTTTCATCATGGCGACCACTAAGCTCGGCAACCGGGTCGCCATCCCGGTAAAAGCTTACAACAGAGTTTAGCCTTAGTTGATTGGCAAATACGCGCGAGTAACGCTCAATGATACGTGTCGCAGGGCATGAAAATACACGCGCTAATACACCGGAGCGAGCAGAGACGTCTGCTGCTGTATAGGCGCCTAATGAATGTCCGGTTAAGGTTACCTTGTACGATGTTCCTGATACTTCATTGTGATAACCGTCAGCAACGGACTGATTATTGACGGGGTAGTTGCTTACTATGCGTTGGAAGAAGGCATAGGCGTCAGCTTGCCAATCAACGTCGGATTCATAGAAGTTGGCGATAGCAAGCTCTGCGTCTTGAACGATATCACCGCCATTACTTGTCCCTTTGTAGGCAATAATGACTTCTTCCTCTAAGCCTTGTTCGGGTACTGCTGGCACTTTAATGGCGGTACATAGAACGCCACTATCGCCAAGGAAGGTGTCGATAACCTCAAGATCATGGTTGCCACTAAACAGCATAAGCTGCCTAAATTGTGGATTATCAAAATACGGAAACGGATCGGCCCCCTCTTCAAGGGTATAAACGTATTTAGAGGCGAATGCGTAACGCAATAATGCCGCATAGTCGAATAGGTCGTCATCACGTATTTCAGCAACCTGCTGCTGAGATAATATAGGGTACTCATAGCCGGCAGATCTATTTGAGGCGAAATAGCTTACGTTTTGGCTATATTCCTGGCCGTATTGATTTTCTATTGTCGACTGTGCTGCTGCTTGTAGTAGGCTGTGCACATCTTCTGATGATACAGGGGTATCATTTATCCCAGTAACGACAAAGTAGTTTTCTGCTAGTGCAGTAATGCTGCTATTTTCCCATTCGCCATTAAGCACCAGGTATTCGTTGTTGTCATTTAGTGCCCACTTTTTACGACTTAGCTGAGAACGCTCGATAAAGGCGCTATTAATGCCATAGGCTTGCATGTAAGTACTCATTACTTAAACTTCCTTATTTAATTTCAGGTCAAAAAAACATTCGATGAGAAGATTTTCTCGACTTCAATTTACAGGCAGGCAAAGGAATGAACTTGGGGTAAAAGATTAAATTAATACAGGGGATTTAGCCGTATAAAGTTTTTAAGTATTTTATGTTTGATTTTCTGGTTGCTTAATTGGGGATGGTTGCTGATGAAGAGGGTTTTAGGTGGCTGTATTGGTAATTTTTATCGATCTTTTCATGTTTGCGGTTATTGAAGCAGCAGGCAAGAGCAGTTGGCTATGCAGATTATCTGTTCACGCTATGAGGCGGAGTTCCGACACCGCTTGCTGTTCTTGGCGGTGTCGTCTAGTTTTTTCAGCGTGGCTATGATGAAGTTAGTGGGGAATGATCGCGGGTCTATATTTTTTAAGCCCCATTAAAGTGATCAGTCCGGTGCCAAGTAACCAGGCTGCACCCGGTAATGGAACCGTACTTGCCTCTAATTCAGAGGTCAAATTTATTCTTGCAAATGTCGAGGTGTTAAATATTAATCCTTCAACATTGACAAATAGTTGGTTATCAAGAAAAGCGAGGTCGTTATTAATGATGCCTAAAGTAGTAACGCTGCTGTCGATTGTAGCGCCTGTTATATTGATGCTTTCATCACTATCAAACGTAAACATGTAGCCGTTTTTAAATGCGGCACCAAATGCGGTAAATCGGTTGGCGTTGTCAAAGTCAATGTCTATGTAGTCAGCCCCTGTATTTATTGAAACATCAATCACTTGTAAACCAAAGGGTGGGTTTATTACTTCAGTGGAGGCTAAGCTTGAAAACTCAACGCCAGGCTCTACAACAGTGGCTGTTGTCAGAAAGCCTATCGTCTCTACTGGGCTTGTGGATGTTGGTTGATATAGCGTTTGCACGCTAAGTTCAGAGCCAATTAGTGTGGCGTGGCTTGCTTGATGTGCGGCTAGAAGAGTTAAACCTATCAGTATGTTTTTTTTCATTTCATTCCCTTTTTTTTTGTTCGCTGGTTTGTCGAGTTGTAAATGTAGTTGTTGTTTTTGTTTGCACAAGAATAAAGCGGCATAAATGTGTGTTGTAGATTGTTTTTGTAATGTTTTTTTGTGATTATTAAAATGGGGGTGTCGCTTTGTTTGTAGGCTTTTAGTGGTGGGTTTTCCCCTTTTGTTCTGTCTTTCTGTTGTTTTGTTTTGTTTTGTTTTTTTTGTTTTAGTGTTTTTTAAGTCGGTTAGGTTTGGTGCTATTATTTTTCATGGGTTTTTTGGTTCAAGATGTTAAGGTTAGCCATGACGCCTAACGATAAAGATAAGAGTTTTTGAGTTGGAGGTTAGTGGCACTGGGGTGATAAATGCCGCTCATTAATTATACGTTGAACGCTAGCGCAACAGAGGGTGATATCCCCTTCATCGTGACAGTAAGCGGGAGTACCGACACAGCCCCATAGCAATAAGGCTGTGCCAACTTGGTTTTTTAAAGCGTTACCACCGGTACGACAGGAGCGCCGTAGGCGCCGGTAAAGGGCTCTGGGGAGGCGGTGAGAAGGAAACTGTATTGTTGCAGCTTTTTGCAGCGTTTGCTGAGTGTTTCTAGGTTCCAGTTTTGCCCTTGCATTAAGCCCATCTCGACGAGACAGAGGCGATGCAGGGCGGGTGACTCACCGTCAGTGTAAGGGACGACGTCGAAGGCGTAGTTGTCGGTCGCTACGGCGGCGACATTGTGACGGTGGAACCAGAGGGCGTTTTCTGGCGTCAGGCCGGGGCAAGGCACACTGTAGTGTTCGCGTTGGCCGTTGAGAAAATATTGCATTTGACCGGTACGAATAAGCAGGATATCGCCGGGCTGGAGTATTACATCACTGCGCTCTAGTGCTCGATCGAGGTCTTCGTTGGTGATGCCGTGGCTGTCGGGCAGGCGCTCCACCCCCATCGCGGCGGCGACATCCAGCAGTACGCCACGGCTTTGTATGGCACCGATGTTGCCAATAGTACAGCCTTCAGTGGGGGCTTGTTGGGCGTCGTGATTGTTGTAGCAGCGGCCATTGTATTCGCAGTGGGCAAGAGCGTCCCAGTGGGTAGCCGCTTGTAAGCTCATGTCAACACGGTCGTCGTTAAAGGCGAGCCCCTGTGTCGGTGTAAACAACTGATGACTGACGGTCACGGTAAGCTTCGGGTTGGTGCGCCCGGGGGTGAGGCCTATTTGTGGGCCGTCAGCATCGAGGGGGAGTGCTAGGGATAATGTTTCGCCATGTTTAGCCGCGGCGAGGCCGCGTTGTACGGCGGCTTGATTAATGAGGTTGAGGCAGCCGAGTTGGTCTTCTGTACCCCAGCGGCCCCAGTTGTTGACGGTTTGAGCGATGGTATCGTTGTTCATAGTCTAGCTCTCGGTCAGGCATCGCTGATTCGCGAAGGATGGCGGCGATGCGTTAGTGAATCTTGAGTAGTCTGAAGTAACGTTTTTCGTGTTGAGAATACCTCCAGGGGGAGTGGAGAGTGAATCATTGTATGGTTGTGGCAAACGTGTTGGGCGGGTCGCGGGATGACAGTGAGGATAAAACTGTCTCGCTGAGGGGCGCCTTATGCGATCGCGTCAATTAGATTCTCGCACAGCATTCTTGCTAGGGCTATGTGATGATGACTGCTTTGAGGGCAAAATAGGCTAATCTAAAGGCGAATTAATTTTCTACTTATTCGTCAGCGCGCCATTGTATTGTCAGGGGAGTCGAAATTTATGATCAGCTGTGACCTGCATGACTATATTGAGATTGCCTGCCTGTATCGCTACGAGGTCAAGATTGTCTTAAAGTCGAAGGTAGAGTGGGTCGGTACGGCCGTGACTGTTGAATATGATGACGATAAGCGGGAATGTTTACGTCTTGCAGTGGATGCTGCTGAGTGTTTAGTGGTATTGGATACTATCGAGCGGATGCAGGCTTGCCAGAGTAACCCTCACTTTGATGAGGTGGTGTTTTGAGCGCCTGTGTTGATTGATCAGAATAAAATACGCCATTAACAGTCGCCCGTATAGAAGGTGGGCGGTGTTAACGGCGGTAGTGTGGTATGCCATTCTTTAGTGCGTCGGGCCTAGTACTCCATGCCTTCTAACTGTGTCTTCGTTGTCAGTGCGCCTTTCGCGGCACTTAACAGCATCAACGACACGGCGAGCACGCTGCAGGCGATGAGCACTTCACCCAGGTCGCCGATATGGTTGGCGAACTCGAGGCCGGCTCCTATTAATAGATAATAGAATGAGCCTAAAAGTGCACCGGCACTGCCTAAGTGGTCACGATAGTTGACCAGTGCGTTACCCATGATGTGAGGGATAGCAAGGCCAAACGCGAGCGAAACTAGTGCCATGGGCACAAAGAACCACTGAGTTGACTGCAAGCAATAGACGCTAACGGCACTGATCAATAACAATAGCGAAGCGATGCGTACAATGTTGGTGTCTGACATCTCCATTTTTAGCAGGCGGCTGTTGATGAATGAGCCAGCAATAGAGCCAAGTGCGATGATGAAGCCGGTGTTGCCGAAGTAATCAACGCCTAGACCCATATCCTCAAACATAAAGGGCGCAATACTGTAGTAGGAAAACAATGCCACGTTAAAAAACGAGATCATGGCGACGGTGTACCAAATTGTGCTGTCACGACTCATTTTAATCGCAATGCTGATTAGGCTGTCCTTCTGCGTGTGTGCTGGTTTTGTCTCCGGCAAGCGGGCAAAGCACCAAATGCTGAGCACCAAAATGAACGCGACCATGGTAGCAAACACCCATAGATACCCCCCTTGCGCCGTTAGCCAGCTACCGAGCAACAGGCCGACAACAGGGCTGATACCGATAGAAGTGGCGGCAATGGTGAAGACGTGTGCTAGGTCTTTACCTTGGTAGCTGTCACGAATCATTGTTTGTGTGCAGATCGAGCCGACCGCGGCTCCAAAGGCGCACACTGCAAATGAGCATAGCAGTATGTTGAAATTGGAGGCGATTAACGCGCTGCATGAACCTATGGTTAGGACAGCCAGGCCGCCAAGCATTGATTGACGGCGACCGATAACATCACACATGCGCCCCCAAAAGATCACACCAAAAGCAAAGGCAATGAAGAACACAGACAGTGCTTGGGCGGCGGTTGAGGTGCTGACACCAAATTGTGCTTTGATCGACGTCAGTGCTGGGCTGTACATGGTTTCGATAACTTGCGGAAACATTAATAATGCTACCGAAAAGCTTAGGGATATTTTCTCTGTTTTGTGATTCATCTGATCAACCTCTTAACTGACTGGCCTTTACGACCAACTTTTCAATGATGAGTAGTGTATAGTGAATGCCGTTTGTCCTAATATTAAGATCAGGACCTAAAGTATCGCTTTGGGGACAACCTTTAGTTTTTGTTCGAGGAGCAGTTGATGGCGGTCATTCAGTCGGATTGTGGTTTTGACTCAAATCAGTATGAAATACCGGTAGTTGGCATCGCTGTTAAGACTGCTAAGCACGATTCGGGGGTGCACTCGCACATCAAGGACCAGCTGGCCCTTTCTGTTAAGGGCTGCACGACGATTACTATCGACGGGCAAAAGTGTGTCTTACCGCCGATGCGAGCTGCCTGGATTCCCGGTGGTGTTGATCATCGTGCGCAGATGTCTAATGTCACTGATTATCGTTCGCTGTATTTTGATCGCTCTTTGCAGTCACGTTTGCCGAGGGAGTTGATGATTGTCGATGTCAATCCCCTGCTGCGTGAATTGATCGAGCGGATGGCCTTCTGGCCCTTTGATATGACGGCCGAACAGCAGATGAATGCGCTGAATTTGTTTATTGAGGAGTTTGCCAGCGCCAAGGATAGTCATCTTAACTTGCCGTTACCGCATGATTATCGGCTGCAGAGCTGGCTTGAAACGATCAATGCACCAGACTTTATGGCGCCAACGCTCAACGATCTCAGTGAGCGAGTTGGGGCAAGTGCGAAGACTATTACGCGTATATTTAACAAAGAAACGGGTATGTCGTATCAAAGCTGGCGCCAACAGTGGCGGTTGTTGGGGGCGATAGAGCTGTTGTCAAATGAGGTGCGTGTCAACGAGGTTGCTGACAGGCTGGGTTTCTCAAGTGATAGTGCTTTTATCAGTTTTTTTCGCCAGCAAACCGGTTGCACACCATTGGCGTATTTTTCCCGTTGAGGCAATGAGTGATTAACGGCACAACACGTCGTCAGGCCCGGGAAGCATGCGTTGCGTCGAGGGCCCTGCCGAACAACTGTTAGGGAAGCCTAGTTGTCATTCAAAAACGCTATCGCTTGGGCCTTGTCTTCGATAGCAAAGCTTTTGATATCGATGCCTCTGAAAATTTTATCTTCGATGCTGACCACCTTCTCGACCCAGCGCTTATCGGTCAGTACAGCCACTTTGGTGATGTCTTTAAGGCCAACATGGATCAGGTACTTAAACTCTTCGACGAGGGCGGATAGCTCGATACCGGAAAAGGAGTCGATCTGCTCAAGCATAACGATACTTCCATGTTGCGAGATCTTTCCTCGCGCCTCGGCCAATACCCGCTGCATATCCTCTTCAGTAATCTTACCGCTCATTTGAAAGGCGACGGCCCTATCTATGCCGATATCGATCATCTCTAACATCATCTTCTCCTGCTGCTGAGTGTATCGTTATTGCAAAGCCTCTAGCTTACAATCATGCTCTCGTTGTTATGACAAGAGCTTACGTTATTAAGTCTATCACCGTGTTGATAGGTGTGAGGGGGGCAGTCATTAAATTTCCATTACAGTGTTCAAAGCAGAAGGCTTTTGAAGAACCTGCCTACTGCTAAGGCTATTACACTGTGTTTTGCTACAGGACTGTATCGTGTCGTCTGATGAGCTCTAATTATTACAGGTGCTACCGTAGCCTGTGCTAAGTTGCAGTATTAACGGGTGAGGCATAGAATGGGCCAGTTTTCTATGGCATACGATTTTATGGCGGGTATTTTTAAAGGAGATAGCCTTGCTGGATGAGCTTGGTGGTATAAAGCTACAGCCCGATGCGCTGCGCTGGTTAATGACGGCGAAGGCCTTGAAGGAAGAGCTATTGACGCGCATTGCCGCGGCGGCAGATTCTATCTATATTACGGCACTTTATCTTGAAGATGATGAGGCGGGCCGGGAGGTTTTGGCGGCGCTGTTGGCGGCTAAGGAGCGCAAGCCTTCGATCGATATCAAAGTTTTTGTCGACTATCACCGAGCACGGCGTGGCCTGATCGGGCAGCGAGGCGAGGGCGGCAATAATCAGCTCTATCGCCAGCTGATGCAGCAGGCTGAGCATCCTATTGAAATTCTAGGTGTACCGGTTAAGTCACGTGAGGTCATGGGGGTTTTGCACCTCAAGGGCTTTATCATTGATGATAGGGTGATTTACAGTGGTGCCAGCATTAATGATATCTATCTACATCAGAAGGATAAATACCGGATCGATCGTTATCATGTGATTCACTCTGCTGAGTTAGCCAGTACGATGAGGGAGATGATACGGCGCTGCTTGATTGATTCGCCGGCGGTCTGCTCACTGTGTGATGACGAGGCATCGGAGACAATACCGGATAAAGCGTCGATTCGTTTGTTTAAGCACGGCCTGGCTAAGGCAAGCTATCAGTTTGATGGCGTTACCACGGGTAATAGGGTGACGCCGCTACTCGGTCTGGGTCGTAAGCACAATGAACTCAACCGCGTTATTGTCGATATGGTCAGGGAGTCTAGAGAATCACTGTTTATCTGTACGCCGTATTTCAACCCGCCTTATATCCTTGCGCGTGCCCTCTCCAAACACCTACGTGATGGTAGGCGTATTGATATCGTGGTGGGTGATAAGACGGCCAATGATTTCTATATCCCGCCCGAAAAGGAATTCTCTACTATTGGCGCGTTGCCTTATATGTACGAGCAAACGCTACGGAAGTTTGCCAAGCGTCAACAGTGGGCGATTGATAAGGGCTTACTCAATATTCACCTGTGGAAAGAGGGCGGCAATAGCTACCATTTGAAAGGGGTGAGCGCCGATGATTCGCTGCATCTGCTGACGGGGAGCAACCTCAACCCTCGCGCCTGGGGCCTAGATGTCGAGAACGGACTGTTATTGCACGACGAGTCTGGCGTATGGCGAGAGTCCTTTAAAGAGGAACAGGAGCATATTCTCCAGCACGCTCAGCGTTTGGGCCATTATCGAGAGGTAGAGACCCTGCGCAACTACCCGGCTCCGGTGCGCAAGGTCATCAAGCGGATTCGACGTCTGAAAGCAGACTTATTGCTTCGTAAGATTTTATAGGCTGTTCTCGGTGCATAGAGCCTATAGCGTTTAGCCCTAGCCCTAGCCCTAGCCCTAGCACCTAGCATCTAGCGAGAGAGCGGTTAAAACCGCTCCATTAGGTGGTTGAGGAAGCGTGTGACGATGGTGATTTCCTCGTCACTAAACTCGCCTTGGATAGCTTCATTCATCTCCTGCAGCAGAGGGGCGGCAGCCTCGATTTTAGATTGCCCTTTCTCGGTTAAATACAGCTGTGAGGCGCGTCTGTCGATACTGCAAGCTTCCCTACGGATCAGGGCATTTTTCTCCAGCCGTTGTGTGAGTCCGGTGACGGCAGAGTTATTCAGGCCAAGCCCGTCGCACATCGCCTTGAGTTGACAGCCTTCATTTTTGGCGAGCAAATACAGTGCAGCCAGCTGTTTTATCGTTACTCCTAAGTCTTTTTCACTGCGTTGATCGACGTGTTTGTAGAGTCTATGTTGGGACATGTTAAGCAGGAAAAATAGCCGCTTTTCCATTCGATTGTTTCTAACCTCGTTTTTTAACTTGTTGATATAGCTTAGTGAATGTAATTGAGAGGTAAAATACTTACTAGCGACACCGTCACAGATGATGCATGTCAATGGCGGTTGTAGATGAGCATCGTTTAATAAAGTGCGTGGCCACTTAGCAAAGGTGTTTGTTATAGGTTTCGTTAGAATACTGGGCTAGCATGTAATCAAGGGAGTTTTTATTTTGCTGGAGAAAATTGCAAAGGCGGCACCTCCTAGGGGCTTTAAGTTGATGTTGTTCCGAGCGCCGATCTATCTTTATCGGTTTAAACTTGGTTTTTTGTTGGGTAAACGTTTCATCTTATTACAACACTGGGGGCGTAAGTCAGGAGCTCTGCGACAAGCAGTAATCGAGGTCATTGGCAGTGATCAATCGGCGGGTATTATTTATTCAGCGTCAGGCTTTGGGGTAAAGTCGCAGTGGTATCAAAACATTGTTGCCAATAATGAGGTGTTTATAACCTCTAAGCAGCGGAGTTATCGTGCCGAGGCCAGGGTGTTGAGCAAAGAGCAGGCTGAGCCCGTACTGCTGCGCTATGCGCAGGCACACCCCCGTGCGATGAAGGCTGTTGCTCGGTTATCAGGCTATAAGATAACCGCGTCGAAACAAGATGTGGTTGAATTTAATCGATTAATTAACATAATAGAGTTTACGCGAACAGACTAAACTTAAGGATAGGGATGCTTTGCTGACGATATTCTTAGTGATGATATTCATACAGGGTTAACACTATCGATATTCAAACGTTAATAGGGGCTGTGCTTCTAGCCTTCCACATCATGGGAATTATTTCCTCTGTGCACGCGGTGATGAGTACACGGACATCGCAGGGTACGATAGCCTGGCTTGTCTGTCTTCTCACGTTCCCCTATTTAGCTGTGCCCGCATACTGGGTGTTAGGCCGGAATAAATTCAACGGTTATGTTACCGCTCGACGCAGTGCCAGCGGGCGTTTAAGGCCCCTTGTCGCAGAGGCTGGGCTTTCTATCGCCCCCTTCCGTTTGCCAGAAGGCGAATCTATGGATAGCGTTAGAGCGGCAGCTGCCCTTGCTCGCTTACCGGTTTTGAGTGGCAATGATGTTGAGTTGTTGATGGATGGCGAGGCCTGTTTTGATGACATTTTGTCCGGGGTTCGTCGTGCCAAAAACTATGTCCTCTTTCAGTTCTTTATTATCAGGGATGATGGTCTCGGTCGCCGTGTCAAAACCACGTTGATGGAGAAGGTGGCTGAGGGGGTGCCGATTTACTTTATTTACGATGAGATTGGTTGTCATGCTTTGCCGGAAGCTTATTTGCTAGAGTTGCGTGAGGCAGGCGTCGAAGTTGCTGCATTCAATACGCGCAAGGGCAAGGGGAACCGCTTCCAGATTAACTTTCGCAACCATCGCAAGACGGTTATCGTCGACGGTGACAGTGCCTGGTTGGGTGGTCACAATGTTGGTGATGAGTACTTAGGTAAGAGTCGCCGCTTTGGTCATTGGCGTGATACTCATATGCGTATTGATGGGCCGGCCGCGCTGGCGGTGCAGCTGTCCTTCGTTGAGGATTGGCACTGGGCAACGGGATCGATACCGGCCTTGAACTGGCAGCCGGCTGCGGGGGCGCGAGGCGATGATGCTCGGGTGTTAGTGATTCCCAGCGGCCCTGCAGACTCGTTAGAGACGGCCAATTTATTGTTCGTGCATGCGATCAACTCGGCACAGGAACGCATCTGGATTGCCAGCCCTTACTTTGTCCCCGATGAGTCGATTGTGACGGCGCTGCAGCTTGCGGGGTTGCGGGGGGTGGATGTGCGGGTGTTGATCCCTAATAAGCCAGATCACTTGTTGGTCTACCTAGCTGCCTTTGCCTATATCGATCAATCCAGCGAGACGGGGGTGCAGTTTTATCGCTATACCCATGGCTTTTTACATGAAAAGGTGACCCTAATCGATAGTTCTATAGCGACGGTAGGTACGGCAAATCTCGATAATCGCTCATTTCGGCTTAACTTTGAAATTACTGCGGCTGTAGCTGATGAGCCATTTATCGCTTCTGTTGAACAGATGTTCATCGATGATTTTTCTCAGTCTGAGCTGATGAAAAAGAACACACTGGCGAATAAACCGTGGTGGTTTCGTTTTGTGGTTCGCCTTGCCAAGCTAGCGGCTCCTGTGCAGTAACAGGGGGAGATACAGCACAGGTTGTCTACTCTTTTATTTTAAGGCGATAACAAGATCTGTAACTTCACTTCTCTCTATCTTAAGGTTTTTTCTTCAACGTTTTTTAAATGCTAAAGCCTGCTAATTTATCCGCAACAAAAAGTTAGGCTCGCTGTTCATAACACTCTCCATGCGGTGACGTATCGTTGAAAAGGTGGTGTGGTGTTCTCGTCGAATGATTTCGGTGGCGAGTGTTTTTTAGCTATTTGCGTTAATTCAGTGCTTTTATTTTTTTATTGATTGATTCATGCGTTTATCATCTGAAAATTCTTTCATTCTACAGTGCTAGTCGATAGTATCCCTGCCCGAAACTTAAGCTTGCTTGTGAGTTTGTGAAGACGTATTTAGTTATCTTTTGTGTTGATTTCTAGCTCTTATACAAAATCGAATGGATGTCGGTAAGAATAAATAAAATAACAATCTGGAGATTGTGAAATGAGAGTGTTGAGTAAAAGCCCGCTTTTTCTAGCGGTTGCTACTGTTGTATCGTCGCTGAGTCAGCCTGTTTTTTCTGCAGAAGAGCATATGGTAGAGGAAGTGGTTGTACTAGGTAGTCGCAGCAAAAAACCGAGGACTGCGATGGATTCAGCGGTGCCCATTGATGTGTTCTCTGCTGAAGAGCTCTCTTCGGCGGGAAATACGGCAGATATTATTGATGACCTAAAGGCTTTGGTACCTTCCTTTACAGCAATACCGGCAACCGGCGATGGTAGTGCCTTTATTCGCCCGACCTCATTGCGTGGCCAGGCACCGGACCAAACCTTAGTGCTGGTTAACGGTAAGCGTCGCCATCGCTCAGCGCTCGTACAGTTTTTTGCCTCTGCGGCAGGTAACGGAGCTCATGCGCCTGATATCGGCATGATTCCAACAGTCGCGCTGAAAAATGTCGAGGTGTTACGTGATGGTGCATCGGCCCAGTATGGTGCTGATGCGATCGCCGGTGTGATGAACTTTCAGTTGAAAGATAGTGCCGAGGGGGGCTCTGTCGAGCTCAAGTATGGCGAATATTACGAGGGCGAGCAATCGGTTAAGGTATCGGCTAACGGGGGTGTTGCTCTCGGTAAAAGTGGCTTTATCAATGCCAGTATAGAAGTGACCGACAATGAAGCGCTATCGCGTGGCTTACAGCGACCTGATGCACAGGCGCTAATCGATGGTGGCGTACAAGGGGTAGGGCAAGACAGCCCCTTTGATGATGCGCCCTTCGCTCAGACATGGGGGCGTTCAGAGGCGTCTGCTACGCGCTTTTTCATCAATTCTGGTTATGACTTAAGTGATAGTCTTGAGGTTTACGGGCATGCGAACTATGCCAAAACAGAAGGTCGCTATCGCTTCTTCTACCGCCCAGGCTATATCGATGACTGCAGTACAGCGCACTCAACCATTAGTACACTGTGTGATGAAGGCTTTGCGGGTTTACAGCAGGGTTATACGCCTTATCTGGATGGTGACCAGGAAGATTTTAGTGTTGTTGGTGGCCTCCGTGGTGAGCTGACTAACGGCCTTATCTATGACTACAGTGTTGGCTATGGTCAGAATGCGTTGGATTACTTCCTCAATAATACCCTTAACCCCACATTGGGGCTCAATGCCAGTGGTGAGCCTTGGCAGCGTGACTTTGATGTCGGAGGCTATGAGCAGCAAGAGATTAACGTTAACGCTGATTTCTCCAAGCAGCTGACGGACGATATTAACCTGGCCTTCGGTGTTGAGTGGCGGGAGGAAACCTATATTGTTAAGCAGGGCGAGGCGGCCTCTTATCAAGGCGAAGGCTCTAACGGTTTGAGAGGATTTGGTCCAGCAGATGCCGGTGAGTTCGATCGTGATAACTATGCTGTTTATGTCGATATCGAGCAGGATATTACCGAGGCGTGGATGGTGCAGTATGCGGCACGCTACGAAGACTTCTCTGACTTCGGTAGCACACTCAATGGTAAGTTGGCGACCCGCTATCGCTTAACCGATAGCGTGGCGCTCCGTGCCGCAGTGTCGACGGGCTTCCATGCGCCAACGCCAGGCCAGTCTAATGTGCGTACGACGATTACCACGTTCGACGGTACGACAGGATTACAGCAAGAAGAAGGCTTGGTATCTCCTACGAGTCCAGAGGCCTTGTCAGTCGGTGGTGCAGCACTGACCGAAGAGAAGGCGATCAACTACAGTGTTGGTTTCACGGCGATGTTAGCAGAGAATGTGAACCTTTCTGTCGACGCTTACCACATTGAGGTGGATGACCGTATCTATCGTACGGGGGACATTGTTCTACCTGATGGACGGAGCATTTCGTTTTACACCAATGCGCTTGATGTCGAGACCAACGGTATCGATGTGGTGCTGAGTGCTAATCAAGAGTGGAATGCGGGCGTCAATACGCAGCTTAGCTTCGCCTTTAACTATAACAAGATGGAGGTGACAGATCAGGCTTCTGTTGGTGGCATTTTGCCCGTGAGTGATGCGACGGTTGAAGATATAGAGCATAACTATCCCAACGAACGCTTTGTGTTATCGGCGAACACCTTCTTTGCCGATAATTGGAATGTGCTGGTACGTGCTAACTACTATGGTTCGCACTATGACGAGCGTGGCACGATTCACGACCCGGTACAGCCATCCGCCGAGATAGATCATATCGTTTATATCGATCTCGAGGTCGGTTATGACTTTAACGAGAACCTGCGCTTTGCTGCCGGTGGTACCAATATATTTGATGAGTATGTCAATGAGATTGGTGAGGGCTACGCTAATCGAGAGAGTGTGGGGCTGCAGTACTCGCGTCGAACACCGGCTAACTACGATGGCGGTGCTTGGTACTTGCAGACGACCTATAACTTTTAAACTCAGTCAGTGCTTCGGCTAAAGTCGCGGGGGCTCTCTTGCCTCAATGCAAGCGATGTCATGTTGTTTAGAGTGGCTTTGGCGATGGAGTGAGAACGAAAAAAGAGCAGCGCAGGCTGCTCTTTTTTAGTTGTATTAAGTGGGTTGAAAGGGCAGCAGTTTACTTTATACCTTGCATCTTCAATGCTGCGATAACACCGGTATCTTCCATCATGCTGTCAAAGAAACGCTTTAACTCAGGGTATTGATCCAAAGGTTGCGCCCAACGTAACATGGCAAAGGCATAGGGGTCAGCGATTGTGCGCTTACCTAGAGCAATGTGATTTTTGCCCTTCATATGATGGTCGAGGTGCGTCAAAAATTTGGCGATTAATAAACTCCCCGCTTGCCTAACTTTTGCGTAGGCTTCTTCACTTTCGTCCACCGTATAACGGCCGGGGCTAAAATAGGGGTAGAACGCAGGGTGAAGGTCTCCCGTCAAAAAAGCCAGCCATTTGTCGAGTTCATAATTCGAATCAATCGTGCCTTGGGCTGCCAGCTCTGCTTCTGGGTATTTTTCTGCAATGTATTTCAAAATAGCATCGGCTTGCGTCATCAAACGATTACCATCTTCTAAGGCAGGAACTGCGCCGAGTGGATTAACCTTTAAATATACTGGATCACCAAGTTTTACACCTTGTGTATCATAGTTAGCGCTCGCCCATTCTAAGGCTATATGGGGAGCAAGTGCGCATGTGCCTGGAGCAAAGTAAAGTTTCATGAGGTTTTTCCTGTGGGTTGGTCCTTGGGGTATGCGTGTGAGTCTCGGACAGAGAATTTAGAATGCTGATTGAGGTAACCGATTAATGCATCACTCGTTTGCTGAGACCAATTAAGTTCTGTAGTCGACTGTTTCATATATTCTAGCCATGCTTCCCTTTGAGGCGCCGTAATTTTTAAACCATAGTGAGAGCGCACCATTGTCGAAAAGCCACCGCGAGTTTCGGTATGTCGTGCAGGACCACCAAAAACCTCTGTAAACCATGCGGCTAGTCTTCCTGCATGATCTTCCTCGGGTCGATCAAACAGCTGTGCCAAGAGAGGATCCGCTAAGACTTTGTTATAGAAATGTTCACACAACTCGATGAATTTGCTTTCGCCACCAACAGCGTCAAATAAGGTAATAGATTTCATGCTCAATGCCTGTAATACCACATTGGCGCCTAATGACGACGCCTGTTACATAAATTAGGGGGAGATCACTTACGCTTTAGTTAAAAACGGTTGCTTTGATAATCGGCAAATGCCTGCGTTATCTCATCCTTTGTGTTCATCACAAAGGGGCCACCACGGGCAACAGGCTCATTGAGTGGTTGGCCTGCGACTAACAAGAAACGACTGTTTTGCTTGGCTGTAATGCTTACCTGTTCCCCCTCCTGGCTCAGTATTGCTAGGCTACGTGCTTCAATAGCGCTGTTACGCTCGCCCAGTGTTACGTCTCCTTCAATCATGTAGATAAACGCGTGATGAGTCTTTGGTAGCTGCTGAATAAACTCATCACCGGCTTGTAGCTGAACATCCATGTAGGTGAGATCGACATGGGTATCTTTTATTGCCGCTTCAGTACCTAGGTCGGTACGGCCCGCGATTACACGGATCTGACTGCCGCTTTCCCACTGCTCAACCGTGTCGGGGTTGGCTGGAAACTCTAAGTATTTTGGGGTGGTCATTTTGTGACTGCGAGGCAGGTTAACCCATAGCTGAAAACCTGCTAGCATACCGTTTTCCTGCTCCGGCATTTCAGAGTGTATGATGCCGCTGCCGGCGGTTATCCATTGCATGCCCCCGGATTGAATAATGCCTTCATTACCTGCGCTGTCCTTATGGCGCATCCGCCCTTCGAGCAAGTATGTAACAGACTCGAAACCTCGGTGCGGGTGACTGGGAAAGCCACCGATATAGTCCAGCGCCTGGTCAGACTCGAAAACATCCAGCATCAGGAATGGATCGAGCATATCGAGCTCACGTGTACCGATCATGCGTGTCAGCTTGACACCGTCTCCATCTGACGTAGCTTGACCAGCAATCGTGATTTTCAGTTGTCGATTTTTGCTAGCGATGTGTGTTTTTGCGTTCATTACTAATCTCCGTACGAAATGCCTGAGTTGATGACACTTCTCCCGTGATACAGGCCAGAGTTGGTCTGTACTTTGTTGCTGTGTAGATTAATTGTTGTCAACTGTGGAATAAACAGTGATTTTGGTCTTTAATAGTTCTTGTTTTGAGAACAATAGAGGCTAAAGAGAGAAATTATGGGTCAGCTAGAAGACATGCAGATGTTTATCCGTGTCGTTGATGCCGGTGGTATTGGCCGTGCGGCGGATCAGCTGGGTATCGCGAAGTCGGCGGTCAGTCGGCGCTTGAGTGAGCTGGAAGAGCGCCTTGGTACGCGGTTGATTCAGCGCACGACACGGCGCTCCAGCCTGACAGATTTTGGCGGCAGATATTATCAAGAGGCGATGAAAATCGTGGATCATATTGCCGAGATTAATTGTGAGGCGACTAAAACAGCCACCGATGTTTCAGGTGTGCTGCGTGTTGCTGTGCCGCTCTCTTTTGGTCTGCTTCACCTCAGCCCGGCTATCGACTTATTCACCCAGCGGTATCCAGATATTGTCATCCAGGTTGATTTCTCAGATAGAGAGGTTGATTTGGTCGAGGAGGGCTTTGATCTTGCGATTCGAATTGCCAACTTGAAGGACTCCAGCCTGCAGGCGCGAAAAATCTCCACGGTACGTCATAGGTTGGTCGCCAGTCCGGATTACCTTTCGCGTAAGGGGGCACCGCATAGTCCTGAGGCGTTGATGCAGCACGATATTTTGAGCTATGGCTACGCACGCAATTTTGTTTGGACTATCGATGATACTGAGGGGGTGGAGCATCAGCTGAAACTGAACAGTAAGATGGCGACTAACAGTGGTGACTTTCTCGCGAAGATGAGCGTTGCAGGTCATGGTATCTCGATGTTGCCAAGCTTTATTTGCTGGAAATCATTGGCTGCAGGTGATCTGGTTACCGTATTACCCGAGTGCGGATTACCCACACTGACGGCTTTTGCCGTTTATCCCCGCAGTCGATTTCTGCCGCTACGGGCGCGATTGTTTATTGATTTTATTCTCGAGCGCTTTGGCGATAATCCTTACTGGGATCACTTCGACTAGCGAGTGAGTGCATGCGTTACCTTCACGATGGCGTTGACTTTATTATCTATTGTTAATACAGTTGTTTCTGTACTAACAGAAATAATAGCTTAATCATATCGTTGTCTTCGTATTTTGATCCGATTATGGATCTTATAGATAGATAAATAGGTGAGTGAGAGATGGAAATTACGCCGTTGATGGAACGCTATATATTGCACTGGGGCGAGATGGGCACGCGTTGGGGGGTGAACCGTACTGTTTCTCAGATTCATGCGCTGCTTTACCTTAACGTTAAGCCTATGCCGGCGGATGAAATCGCGTCACTACTGTCGGTTGCTCGCTCCAATGTGAGTACCAGTATTAAAGAGCTGCAAAGCTGGGGGTTAATAGAGCGTTCGAGTGTGTTGGGTGATCGACGCGATCACTTTAGCGCGAAGGGAGATTGTTGGCACATGCTGCTAACGATTGTCGAGGAGCGTAAGCGCCGTGAGATTGACCCTATTTTGACGATGCTTCGTCAGTGTGAACTCGAAATGTCGGAAGATGAGGCGACTCCAGAAAGTGTCAAACAGCAGATTCGGGAGATGTCACACTTTGTTTCTACCTTGACGGCTTGGTATGAGCAGATCAGTACACTGCCGCAAGCGACGTTAATGAAATTATTTGCTATGGGAGCGAAGGTAGCGCGTTTTATTCCTTCGGTGAGTCGTTCGTCAAAATAGTATTTAGCGGAACTACGGAGAGTTAATCTGTCATCGTAAGGGAGTGATGATGAATAGCCTATTAGCGTGTTGTTTAGATAAGAAGCAATTTGAACGGCTACCAACAGTGGTGCGTCGAGCACATGAGGGGAGTGTCTTGCTTCGGGGGGAGGCCAAAGTCGAGCGTGGCGGCTTTTTTGCGCAGTTGATTTGTCATCTGCTGCGCTTGCCGCCGGCCCGTGAGCGTTGTCTGCTTGTGGTCAAGGGGGAGCATTCACCCGGTAAAATGCGTTGGAATCGTCAGTTTGATGACCATGTTATGAACTCGAAATTTTATCGGCGCGATGAATGCCTCGTCGAGCAGCTGGGGCCGCTTCGCTTACAGATGCGACTGTCGGTGGAGAACGAGGTGCTGCTCTATCGCTTAAGGAAAGTCAGTTGCTTTGGTGTGCCGATCCCCCGCGTACTATCACCGTTAGTGATGGCGCGTGAGCGAGAGGAGGGAGGGTTTTATCGTTTCGATGTCTCAGTCTCGCTGCCTGTTATTGGTCTACTCGTGAGCTATTCCGGCAACTTGCGCGTGATCAGCGAGCCTACGACGGAGGAGGTTACTCAGTGAAGTCATCATATTCTGCAGAACAGCTGATGTGTCGCTACCCTCAGATCATCCTCTTTGATGGGGTCTGTCACTTATGCTCGGGCTGGGTGCAGTTTGTTATCGCTCGCGACCGAGGGCAGCGCTTTTATTTCTGCTCGGTACAATCGGCGGTGGGTAAATTACTGTTGGCGGAATGTGGGCTACCGATGCAGTCTATTGAGACAATGGTCTATATTCAGGATGGAACCGTTCACCTGCGATCGACTGCTTTCTTGCAGGTGGTGCGGCAGCTGTCGGGAGGTTGGCCGTTGCTGTCTTTAGGTTTATCTCTCCCGGCCAGTATTAGAGATGCGCTCTACACTTTGGTGGCTCGCAACCGCTATCGTATTGCGGGGCGGAGAGCGCAATGTTGGCTGGCTGACGAGTCGCTGCGACAGCGCTTTATTGATTGAGGGCGATGATTTTTTTGCGTGAAAGATTGTTTTAGAGGTTCTTTAATGGACTGTTTTAGAGGTTTTTTTAGAGATTAATTTATAACATTTTAAGGAGTGAAACTGTCGCCATGTTGCAGGTTGAAGCGCTTTCCGTGTCATGTTTTGAACGCTATCGCGGCGATAGAAAAAATATTCTGCTCAGCGGTGGCACCGGCTTTATTGGCTCGAGGCTCGTGCCTGTGCTCGTCGCGCTGGGGCACCGGGTGACGGTGTTGACGCGCAGCGCCAAACGAGTGCAGGGAGAGGCGGCCTCATCGCTGTGCTATGTCACCGACCTGTCCTCATTGGGCGATGACTTTGCGGTTGATGTAGTGATTAACTTGGCGGGGGAGTCGCTCGCGGCACATCGCTGGAATAAACAGCGTAAGGCGCAGTTTATCGCGAGCCGACTGCAGGTGACGGAGCAGCTGCAGCAGCTAGTACAGCGCCTGCAGAAAAAGCCGGAAGTATGGATCAACGCCTCGGCAATTGGTTTTTACGGCCCTCACGGTGATGAGGTGCTCACTGAAGAGGGGGCGGTTGTTGAGGGCTATTCACATGGGCTCTGTGCTGTCTGGGAGCGTGCGGCGCAGCGCATCGAAGAGGAAGGCGTGCGAGTCTGTATCCTGAGGATTGGCATGGTGCTGGGGGAGGGCGGTGGTCCGCTGCAGGAGTTAAAGCAGCCGTTTACCAAGGGGGTGGCGGCGCAGATTGGCGATGGCAAGCAGTGGGTTTCCTGGGTGCATCGTGATGATATCGTATCGATGCTACTGTTCTTGATGACGAAGCCGGCGTGTCACGGCTGTTTTAATGGTACCGCGCCGTTGCCGGTGACCAATGCGCAATTAACAGAGTTGATGGCTGAGCACTACCGTATTCTTCTGCGCTGTCGGATGCCGGGCTGGTTACTGAAACTAGCCGTGGGTGAGCTGGCCGAGGAGGTGTTGCTGACCGGACAGCGCGTCGTGCCACAGAAGCTCGAGGCGGCAGGCTTTCTGTTCCTCTATCGCGACCTTGGTAGTGCGTTAACGGCCCTGTTGACTCAGCCGGCTGAATGATTTTCTCCTTTGAGTGCTCATGTGGCTCTGTTTTCCCTTGCGCGACCTGTATGATAAGGGCAATTTCTTCAGCGATGAGACAGCCGTTATGAGCCCGCAAAAACCGTCGTCGACCTCCTTTGATCAGGTCCGTGCCGCGCAAATCGAATACAACAACAAACGTGCCAAGGGCTATCGTGAGCAGGCGTTAAAGCTCTACCCGTGGGTTTGTGGCCGATGTACGCGGGAGTTTGACCGCAAGAACCTCTCTGAATTGACCGTTCACCATGTTGACCACAATCACGACAACAACCCCAGTGATGGCAGCAACTGGGAGTTGCTTTGCATTTATTGTCACGACGAAGAGCATACCAAGTTTGAGAACCTGGTTCGCTACGGTAGTACGGTCGATAAGGAGGTGAAGGCGGCGACCTATAACCCCTTTGCCGACTTAAAGGCGAAAATGAACAACAACTAGCCGAAGCCTGCGGCCTTAAAATGTGCCGCAGTCGACACTCTTAGCCTATTGATAATTGACCATTTCTTGATGGTGGTCGCGCTATTGTTGAAAAGAGTACGGTTCTGTTTGTTATTTGCGTGGCGTTAATTATATTTAATAGCGCGGTAAATAATGTTGTTGCCGTTTAATGATTGAGACATAGGAGAAGAACACGTGAAAAAACTAGGTTGTTTACTACTGGGTTTGTCAGCCATCGCTCTAGCAGGTTGTAATGGCCTAGATCATAAAGAAAAAGCAGCTGAGCTAATCGGTGGTGAAGGCGGATTACCGCCAGAGTACCTGCAGATTCCGAACTGGAAAGACTGCTTGTCGACCGAGAATATGGGTAGCTTTAGTGAGTACTGCATGCCGACGACTGATAAGCCGGCGAACTGCCCACAGGCGTCTTGGGACAAGTTGAAAGAGATCAAAATGAAGGCGTGCTCATAAGCACTTAGCCTGATTATAGAGATAGAGTGAAGTTAACAGTGGCGGCGCAACGCCGCCACTGCTCGTCTCTTACTGCTCCACTTGGTAAAGGAATTGCCCATCTACGTCGATCTTACCCTCTGTTAACCAGTGTGTTGAAAGCACTAGCTTGGAGATGACGACCTCGTTTATTGAACCATCCTCTTTAAATACAGGAGCCATTAGATCCCCGTGGTATGTCGTGTGTACGGTATTGTCATAGAGGCCTGCTAGTGCGATATGCGGGCCCTCTGGTGTGAAGGCGGCACCCTCGCTACCGGTCAGTTGTGTATAGTTGCCAGCTTTGAGTAAAGGCAGCGTGCCACCGAGCGCCGAGGGTAGGTAGCTATCAGCCACAAGGGTATCGTTGGGTACGACCTGATCGTTTTGTACCATCGTAAGTAGGCTTGGGGTGGTGATCTCGCTGATATGGTTTACCGGGTCGGTACCGTCCAGCATGGTCTGTGCCGCATAGCCGAAGGCCTGGAAGAAGACACGATGGCATATATCCGTTGCTATGCCAGTACAATTCGTCGCCTCGAATGCCGTATAACCCTCGCTGGCCAGTAAGCCTTCGACAACGATGTCACCGAGCTCTGGAGAGTTGAGGAGCAGGGGTACGATACCGCCACCAGGGACATCGAAGTGGGCGCGGGAAACCTGGAACAAGCTATTGGCGAGGTCGCCCTCGACGGTGTCGCCGGCGAGGTCGTCACTGTTGATCGGGCGGTCGGCGGCAGCCACATAGTTGATGCCGGTAATGCCCCCGAGTGAGACGCCAACGATACCGACGCCTGGCGTCGTAGCATCATCCTGTTGTTGCAGCGTCAGCCGGCTCAGCGGTGAACCGTCAGGGTGCAGGCGGCTATCGGAAAGAGCGAGGCCGACCGCGGCGCGCAGGCTGACCTGATCAATGGCCGACTGGCGGAGGTTGTCGCGGCTGACTAGCAGTGAGTCGAGGGACAGGTAAGAGTACATGACTTGTTTGTCGTCAGTAGGATCAATGCCGGCGGCATGGCGGCTACTGTGTTTGGGTAGGTCGATGGCTAAGATAGCCTGGCAGTTGCCGGCGGGCGGAATAACTGCACCACTGTTAATGGTTTGCAAACCATACATGACGGCATCCGAGCTAAAGCGGCCGAAACCGTGAATAATTAGGTTAACAGGCACGGTGCTACCTGCCGGGCAGAGGCTGTTAGTCGTCGACGGCATCCATAGAAGGTAGCTTACTTGTTGTGTCGACCTCAGCTGGGGCATCGGGCTGTAGCGGGTCACGAGGCGTTCGCTATCGAGGGGGGTGCTGCCGTCGGCGAGGGTCAGAGTCTTGCCAGTAAGTTTGGCGAGCACGGAGGCCTGTGCCGCAGGGTTGCTCAATAACTGAGCCATCTCACTCTCGGAGATGCCGTAGCCGATAAGCTGCTGCTGGATGGCGGCGGCGTTATCGTCACCCTGGGCTAGGGCGATGGCGATTTTGCGCAGGCTCGGTGTGGCGCTCTGCCAAGGGTGGTCGAGTTGGCCGTCGGGGCTGGTGCCGGCGTCCGATGGGTTATCGAGAAAATAGGGGAGGGTGACTGTTCCCTTATATATCTCGACTTGAGTGGCAGCATATAGAGTTGGAAGCAAGGCGATTTGATCAGGCTTAGTACCCGGGGAAACTATATCCGTAGGATTTTGTTTTGTGGGCTCGGTGATCTCGAAGAGATCTTCGACGGTAATGTTGGCGTTATCCTCTACTCCCCAAATGCCGGCGACGTCTTGGCCGCTAAGCTTTGCCTGTATCGTGCGGTAGGTGGCGACTTTGACAGCGTGTAGGCTGTTGCCCGCAGATTCGGTCTCGAACCAGGTGGAGAAGATGATGTCTTTGCTGTTGGTGCCGCTCGCCTGGCTGATGGTTTGTTCGACAGCATGAGTGACTTTTTGAATGGCGGCAAACTCTTCGTTTGGCGCGTTGTCGTTCGACTTGAGCTTCTCGTAAGAAACGGAGGCACCGACAGCCTTGCCGTTGACGTCTTTCAGTTGGTCGGTCACAGCGAACATATAGTTGCTGGCCGGTTGTAGCGGCATTAAGAAATTCACCAATAGCTTCTTACCCACGGTAGATACAGCGTAATCGCGGCCTTCCTCGAGTACTCTGGTCGTACCAGCGACGCCCGTTGTGGGGTTAAAGGCTTCAATGATCACGAAACCGGCTGAAGCGCTGGCGGGGTCTAAGTCTTTCCCTTCAAAGGCAATGTCGATCGGTACGCTGAGCCCCCAGCCATCCATCTTGCCGATGGCAACTGCGGGATCGTTGATGTTAGTGCTGTAGTCAGCGCTGCCATTAAAACCATCGGCGGCGAGGGTGCCATCACTCTGATCCATGGCGATGAACGATGGGGTAACCAGTACTTTATTGGCAGCGAACAGATCGAATTTAATTTGTGTTTCGGGGCGCTTGGGGACGGTGTCGTCACCGGAGGTGCCGCCACCACCGCCGCCACAGCCGACGAGAGTAATGGCAGTGCTAACGAGCAGCGTGATTAAACGTTTTTTCATGTGATATACCTGTCAAAGATGGGTTGAGGGGGAGAGCATCTCGCCCCGTCTTAGAGTTAGAGCTTGTAGTTAACCTGCAGTGAAGCGAGGTAGGCATCGCCGTTTGACTTAAGTGCGTAGTCGTCATCCAACAAGGTGCCGCCTTCGGTGAACGAGGCTTCCTCGCTCTGGACATAGGCAAGGCCGGCATCGAAGGAAAGGCTGTCGCTGTAGTGGTAAGTGGCGCCGGCGGTGTACCAGTAACGATTGGAATCAGGAATGCTCAGCGTCGGTTGGCCGCCTTTTTCGTCATAGGCGAGGCCGGCGCGCAGTGTCCACTGAGGGTTGAGCAAGTAGCTGGCTCCGACTGCGTAGCGCATGCTGTCTTCGAAGTCTTCATCCTTGGCGAGACAGACACCACTCTGGCCGTGGTAGCTGCAGTCAGAAGAGGTTGCCTTAATTTCTTTAAAGGCGCTCCAGTCGGTCCAGAGAATGCTGTATTGCACAGAGACACGGTCGTTCAGCTGGTGGAAGCCTGAGAACTCGGCGGTGGCGGGTAAGACAATGTCGAGCTCGCCATCGACTTTTTGACCGCCGGGACTAGGTAAGCCGGGAACGACCTGACCGGTGTAATCGGTAAAGTCACCTTCGAAGTTGAGATCAACTTGTGCACGATAGCTTAAGCCAAAACGATTATTCTCATCGAACTCGTACAAACCACCAACATTCCACCCCCAGCTGTAAGTATCGCCAGCAAGTTCAATCGTTTTGTCGCTGGGGGCGGGGTGTGTGGGAAACCAGTTGGCATCGGCACCATAGCGACGAATGAGCTCGGCATCGGCATAGACGAGGCTGATACCACCACCGACACTGAGTTGGTCGTTGACCTTATAAGCAAGGCTGGGGTTTAGGTTCAAGGTGATAAGCGAGGTTTTGCCGGCAGCGGTACCGGGTGCAAAGCTCTCGTCATAGTCGCTGGTGACACCGTAGTTGGAAAACAGCCCTAGGCCAAATGCTAACTTGTCATTGATTGGCTGTACAAAATAGGCGGCAGGCACGGCCTGAGTCGGGGCTATATCGTGGGCGGTCTGGTGGCGACCGTTGCCATCGGTGGAATCAACGTCGATATCGGCATCGATGACGGTAATGGCACCGGACACCTCGGCACGTTTAAAACGCGTCATTGCCGCGGGATTTCTTGCAATTACAGCAGCATTATCTGCCACGGCAGCCTCACCGGCAAAGGCCCGCCCCAAACCGGACGCAGACTGTTCTGAAACTTGAAAACCAGCGCCGTAGGAGCTGAGGGAGACGGTCGCGGCCGTGATGGCGAACGGGAGTGCTTTCATCTTAAGAGACATTAAATGATACCTTGTTAGGTTATACGGTGAAACGCTCAGCGATAAGAATTGAGAATTAGGGAAGTCGATGTAAACGAGTTGAACTGACTAGATAACTATCCTGTCAGAGATGATGTGAAGGTCGAAAAATATTTTTTCCTAGTAAAAAATTATTGTTATCGTATTTTTTGTTGCGGGTAGTAGAGTCTTTATTAATCAAAGCTATTAGAGACTGCTAAGAGTTGAAATAGTCGTGCTAATTGTTAGTCAAAGTTACTATTTAACCAATAAATAGTTTGTGGCAGATCAGACGGAAATTTTTATTTGCCGATGTTGTCGCCCCAAACTTTATGTGCAAGATCATAATATAACCAAACGTTGAACGCCATCACCTTTCGCGAACACTAACGAAAAGTAATATTTAGAAAATGAACAGTAAGATTTGAATGATTTAAACAGTGTTAGCGAGGATTAGTGCGTTTTTTTAACTCGGAATATGGTCTTTTATCAATGATTCTTCGGGTTTTTAATTTTATTTTTGTTTTGCGCTAAACTTTAAAGTGTCGGCCCAATGTGTTCAGCTATTACATTTTATGGAGTTTAGCGGTGATCTGCGTCCACTTGTTCTATAAAGACACCGGTGGTAAAAGAATGTGGTCATGTGGTCATGTGGTGGTCGGCTCGATAAACGCGTTGATCGTTTGCAAGTGTTATTTTGGAGATAGATGATGAATAAATTAGCAGTCAAAGTAAGGGAAGCAGCAAGCGAAGATTGTTTAGCTATTGCCAAGCAGCGTATTGACTCTTGGTGCCACGCCCATCAAAGCATTATTGATGAAGATATCTTGCTAGGGCTGGATTTAGAAGCTCGAGTTATTGCTTGGGAGAAGGCTTTAGGGCCCCCGGGTAAGCTGATTGTCTCGACAGTCGACAATAATATTACAGGTTTTGTTTATGTTCGATTTCACGACAATAGCGAATCCGTAGGAGAGGTTGTTGCACTTTATTTACAGTTAAAATGGGTTGGCGCTGGTCATGCAGGAGAGTTGATGAGAGCGGCGAAGTCTTATTTACACCGAAAGCGTAGCGATCCGGTCTTTGTTTTGACTTTAGAGAATAGAGCAAAAGAAAATGAGATTTATGATGCGGTAACAATTCGTCGTGATAGCCGCCGAAAAATAATCGCGGCGGGGGGACTATTAGAAAGCGACTATCGCAAATACTTACACTAATGTTTTAGTGACGTTTTTTGACTCGATAGTTGTTGCAGAGAATTGACCAAATAGTCTTTGCTCTGTTGAACTAGGACGGTTAAAACGACGATAACTGGCATGATGGCAAGGGTCTGCATCAGTGATAGTGACTGGAAACCGATGACGCTCATACCCCAGCAGATCAGCGTCCATTGAATGACGTACATTGAGGTTACTCGTTGACTGCAGAAGTTGAGGAAGTCGACGGCTCGGTTGTTGACACCGGATTCAGTGACTTTATGGATCAGCCACATCAGCGCGAAGTTGATGCCTAACAGGTAGATGACACCGCCGGGGCCAAGGTGAAAGAAGTTACCGAAGTGATAGTCGAACCGCCAGTAACAGAGGCTGCCACCGATACAGATGCAAGCGAGCGCTGGGACCGGCAGACGGTTGAAAATGGTACAATAGTTCCAGTTGTTATCGCGTATAAGCATGCCGATGAACATGCCGAATAAGATGAAACTCATCCACGGAAAGAGCGGGAAGTAGACATGAAAGCTATTACTGAAAAATAGTTTCGCAAGATAATCGAGGCCGGCGATTTGAGGGGTGTAACCACTGAGTTCACGGGAGATGGCTAGAATGGCCAAGGCAACGACTAGCACGGTGTATTTGTTATGCAAATACTGTCGAACAGCGGCGAGCAGAATCAGCGATAGCCCGGCCATTTGCAGGATATCGCCGGTGAGTAATAAATAGCGCCATTGACTGGCGTTGAGGGGGTGGGCCCAGCCATAGGCCTGTATGAAGTTTTCGGGCATGATGCCAAGCGCGATGGGGACGAGAAACTTTAAACCATTCATCAAGTAGCCGAAGCACAAAATCAGTAATCCTTTGCGCAGGGTGGCAAGCGCTGATTGTTGCTGTGATGTCAGCATAGAGATACCCATGCAGAGTAGAAATGCGGGGGTACCTTTACCAATGAAGTGAATAACGTGGCCAAGCCACGATGCAGATTGTGTTGCTTGATCGGCATACATCCAGAGCGTGTGGACTAATATCATCAAAAAAACGGCGAGGCCGCGGCCGAGATCTACGGCCATTAAACGCGGCGGTCGGGGGGCTAACTCTCCACTCATAGTGGTACTTCCTTATTAACAAAGCGGCCGTCAACGGCCGCGGTAATTATTATTTTTGCCTACTTATTCTTCACGTGAACGTAGGTGGTCAGAATCGAGCTGTAGCGAGGGGCGGTACGGCGCGACGGGGTTGTTGAGGGTGCCGGCAAAGCAGAGGCTGTTAGCGGGATCTGTCAGATCGACCATCTGCTGGTTATTACGCAGCTGCAGACGGTTAAGGCATGACAGGGCAAATTCATCAGCAAATAGGTCATGCTGTTCAAAGCGTGCGGCTAACTGTGGGTTATCGTGTTGGTAGTCACGAATGCAATGACCAACACCACGCCAGAAGTCTTCGACCGGGTAGTCGGCATGTTGATACAGCGTCGCAGACATAAAGCGGAAGAAGCAGTCAAAGACATCGGTGAAAATCGCTAGCACCTCCATCTCCTCGGGCACGTCGACTTTGATGCGCTCGACATCTTCAGGTAGAGGTTGTCGGCTGTTTTGCAGCACAATCTCTTCGCCAATATCTTTCATGATGGCCCGCACGGGGATATTGTTGTCGAAGACTAAAATGAGATTTTCGCCGTGAGGCATGAAGGCGAGTTCATGTTGATAGAAGCAGTGCAGTAGTGGCGTTAAGTAAACATCGAAGTAGCGCGCGAGCCAATCGTCGATAGAGAGCCCCGAGGCCTCGATGAGTGCGGGCAATAGAGCCTCTCCTGCCGGATCGACATGTAGCAGTGACGCCATGGTCATAAGACGCTGGTCCGGCTTCAGGCGGCTGTGTGGGTTCTCGCGCCACAGTGCCGCGAGCATCTTGCGGTATGGGTTGTCGCCAATGCGTTGCTTGTCGTAGTGCGGTATTTCATAACCGACGGCGGCAATTTCACGCAGCATGTCGAAACCCTTGCTTTGTAAATAGGCGTCGTTATCGATCAGTTCGCGCAGCCACTGATTGATGGCAGGAGTAGAGCGCATGTAATAGGCCGATAGACCGCGCATGAAGCCCATATTGAGGATGGAGAGGGCGGTTTTGACGTAGCGTTTATTGGGCTGGGATATATTGTAGAAGGTACGGATGGACTGCTGTGCTAGGTAGGCGTCATCACCGTAGCCGAGCAGGATTAAGTGGTTGCTTGCGATCTCTGGCGCGTAAATATTCGATAGCTTATTAAGCCACTGCCAAGGGTGGATGGGGATCCATAGGTAATCATCAGGCTCGACACCGCGTTCGACGAGCGTCTGGGTAAAGCGGTTGCGGGTGCTGAGATCAAGCTCTTCGGACAGTAACTGCTGGTAATCGAGATCCGGGCCGACAGAGAAGTGTGCGCGTTGTTTGTGTGCGGCGAGCCACATCAGCGTCACCGGTGCTGCGGCTTCTGGGGCATAGGCGCGAAAGTCGGCAGCAGAAAAGCCGATACGACCGTTGTTAGCGATGAAGCAGGGGTGCCCCTCTGTCATGCCGGTTTCGACACTCTGAAAGTCGGCGCAAGCGAGATATTTTGCACTCTGCCAGGGACGTTGTTGCTTATAGGCGCTGCTGCAGAGTGTACTGGTAACCTCTTCTAAGTAACTTGCTAGACGACTACTGTCGATGCCGAGCGAGCCCTGAAAGTCGACGATAAAGTCGATGGCGTCGAGTTCATGGGAGCGGCCAGACTCCATCCTTTCAATGGAGTAGAGGTCGATCTGCCAGTGGTTGAGCGGCAGTCGTTGAGCGGTGAAGCGATATTCAACGTCGCCGGAGTCGGTTGAAAGACGATAGTTACACCACAGCGCGGTGGTGTCGACACAGCGAGGGTCCAAAATACGCTCATGACAGAGCTCTGATAGCGCTTTTTGCACCAGCTGCCGGTTGACCTTCGCCCAGGTTTCGCTGTCGATCGATTCACTGGCAATGCCAGGCGCAGTCGTTAGTGCGTTGCCACAGGTTGATCGGTAGGGGTCATAGTGGGGCAGCGTGTGTGGCTCGTTGACACGGTCTTCCCGTGCCTTAGCCATGGCAAATTGCTCGCGGGTGCAGAAGGCGAGGTAGGTCTCCTTATCGGCAAGCTGGACACGCTGTTGATGAAAAAACCCAACGCGCTTATTAAGGCGGTGGATTTTGTCATTACGGTGATCGGGTTCGACCACTACACGCAAGTTGTCAGGATGCTCGAAGATAAAGTCCATGACAGCAGAGAGCACGGCATGACTGAAATGTGGAATGGGATGACGCGGTGGGGCAAGCAAAATATGCATGCCAATATCCCCGCTTTGTACCGAGTAGTGGCGAGCTAAGGGGCTATCTTCTACGGCATAGGTTTCGACAAGAAACGCGGGTCTGTCGTTATGTAGGCCGAGATATACACGGGTGCGCGGCGTGTCGCAGAGCTTGTAATACTCCTCTTTAACTTCTGCTTCGGTTTTATCTAGCATGCCCCAGAAGGCTGCATAGGGCTGGCTGACCCAGCGATGCAAGATCGCGCTGTGGCTATCGGGGCAAAAAGGAATCAAGCTAAGTCGACCGTGTTCATCGCTGTGGCGATCGAAGAAGGTAGTGTGGTTCATCGGCTCTTTAAGGGGTGCAGCAGTCATTGGCATCTCTCCAATTGATAGCGATTTACTTCTCCGTTCGCTAGGTGGTGTGGGGGGTAAGTGCTTTTATAAGGCGTCGTCATGAGGTGAGTTCTCCGCTCGTGTGAGCATTATTCGGCGACGTGGTTGTCTTGGTGGACGGTGTTCTGAGCAGTGTCCTGAAGAACAGGAAAAAGCAGATTGTTGCGATGGTGAAGCCAACAAGGGCGATGGTGAACGTACTTGCAGGCCCGTAGCTATCGACAATATACCCGACACTGAATGACGCAAAAATGACGCCGAGATTTTGGAAAAAATGAACTTTACTGAAGTCATCACCATAGCGCTCGGGGTCACTGTTTTCGAACAGCAGAACTTCAAGACGAACGGTTATCTGATACATGGCGTAGCCGAATAACAGACGTCCGCCAGCGACCCACCAAGCCTCACCAGAGCCCTGTAAAAACAGTCCGGCGATAGCGCAGGCGCCGCCGACACAGATGGCGGCGAAATGGCTTTGTGATGACGGGCGTCGATGGCTTAGCCACAAACAGTACAGCGCCACCCAGGCGGGGATGGAGTAAGCAATGGCACTGTATAGCTCGCTATTGAGTTGGCTGATCGACTGCCAATAACTGACAAAGAAAGGTCGGATCAGAAAGGCGCTGAAATAGAACAGCATCGATACCACAGATAACCGAAATACGATGCTGCGTTGCCAAGAACGGCTGCTACCATTCTCAGTAGCCTCTGCCGGTTGAGCGTGTGCTCGCCAGGGTGTTGCAAGCAGGCGAATCAGGTACAAGCACAGCAGCACCTGGGTAATGTCAGAGCCTACCATAATCAGGTAGATGTCTTGGGGCTGATAAAACTGCAGCGCAAAACCGCCCAGTATGGCACCGCCGATGGCACCAAAATGCATCAGTACAGAGAACAAGCCGACAACCTTTAGGTGTTGCTCCTTCTCCTCTAGACGCATAACGAAGGGGTAGATCAACAGGTAACTGGCTTTGAAAACCAGCATGAGTTGTGATGCAATCCAGAATGCCACAAGGGATTCGGTTTGATAACAGAATAAGCCTAGGCAGGCCGCAGCGACTTGGGTATAGACCCAAAGGTGCAGCTCATGCACGTGCCGGGCGACCTTGGCCCAGAGTGGCAGCGCCGTCATCACGGTGAAACAGCAGGCGGCGATGTAGAAGCCGACATGCTCTGGGTTGTCGACGGCAAAGGCTTGCTGAAAGAATTGCGGATAAAACGGTAGCAGCATGGTGTCCGCGACTACCGAAATCAGCGTTAGTAGAATGAGGCTATGTTTTAGCGACATGTGCTAGCGCTCTCCTGACGCAGAGGAATAGGTTCTACGGCGCGAATGTTGCCACCCGTTTTTGTCGGCGCGGTGAATTGCTGAAAAGCAATGCGTTCTTCGACCTCGTAGGGAGCGTAACCAAGGATTTCACGCAAGATATAACTGTTGCGGTAACAGGCCATGCCGAGATCGGGAGTGACAAATCCGTGTGAATGTAATTCAGCATTTTGCACGAAAATTTCACCGCCTTTTTGATCGATGCTGTAGTTGCGTTGAACATCAAAGCGACCGTGGTCATCCCAGCGTATTTGTTGGCTAATGCCAGCGATGAAGTCAGGCATTTGATATTGATAGCCGGTTGCGAGAATCATTCGCTGACTATTGAGCTCGTAGGCTTGTTGTTGCTCATTCTGCATGAAACGCAGAGTAAGCGGTTGCGCTGTGTTGTCAGGGTTGTCGACACCTTGCAGCGTGGAGTTAGTGAGAATATTACTGGTGAAGTTATGTTGCAGCCGCTTGACATAAAGCAGGTCGAAAATCTCGTTGATGAGATCACCATTAATACCTTTATAAAGCTGTTTTTGTCGGTTGATGAGCTCATCTTTCTTTTGCTGTGGAAGAGCGTAGAAGTAATCAACGTACTCTGGCGAGGTCATTTCCAACGTGAGTTTGGTGTACTCCAAGGGGAAGAAACGAGGTGCGCGCGTGATCCAGTTCAGCTCATAACCGTATTGATCGATATCGCCGAGAAGGTCGTAGTAGATCTCCGCGGCACTCTGGCCACTGCCGACCAACGTAATGCTGCTTTGTTGCTGTAGCTGCTCTTTTTGGTAGAGGTAATCGGAGGCATGGCAGATACGCTTGTCGCTGTCTGGACAGCAATCCGGCCGATACGGGGATGGCCCAGTGCCGAGAACGAGTTTTCGGCTGTAGACGATGCGCTCGCTATTATCTTTAGTGTTGCGTACGACCAATCGATAGCAGTCTGTTTTTTCGCTACGGGTCACTTCGGTGACACATTGACCGAAGGCGATATTGTCCAGCTCATTCGCCGCCCAGCGGCAGTATTGATTGTACTCGCGACGCATGATGTAAAAGTCTTCGCGAATATAAAATGAATAAAGTCGCCCCTGCTTTTTGATGTAATTAAGGAAGCTGAGAGGGTGGGTCGGGTCTGCTAAGGTTACCAAATCAGACATAAACGGCGTCTGTAAATGCGCACTCTCAAACATTAGCCCAGGGTGCCAGTTGAATTCCTCTTTTTGTTCTAGAAATAAACCGTTCAGCCCTTCAATGGGCGAGCTAAGGCAGGCTAAGCTAAGGTTGAAGGGGCCGAGGCCGATGGCGACAAAATCATAAATAACGGGTGACATTAGCGGCAGGCCTCTTGCGAGTTGATAGAAGTATTGTGATCGTTTATGGGGGCGTTCTTTTCTTGCTCGTTTGCACGGTTGCCAAGGTTATCTGTGATGATTGTTACCGTGTCAGTGGCCTTGTTACTGGCGATAATGTCGCTATTGGTTTGTGGGATTGATTGCAGGTACTCATCGCCAAGCTGTTTAATCATTGTCAAAATTTCGTCGATGTCATTCAACGTGGTTTCCGGGTTTAACAACGTTATTTTTAAATAGCGGCGTGCACCTATTTTGGTTCCGGCGACAACCGCCTGGCCTGACCTGAATAGTGCTTCGCGTATGTGGGCGTTGGTGTCATCAATATCCTGCTCGGTGTGCTGAGCGGTGAGCGATGGAGACGAGGGAATGTAACGGAACACCAAGGTGCTCATTTGTGGCAGGTGCATGGGCTCAAAAGAGGGGCTTAATAGCATGCGTAGATAACAACTGGCTGCCGTTTCGCACACTTTGTCGAAGATTTCCCCGATGGCATCAATACCGGCTGTGCGCAGAGTGAGCCAGAGCTTTAATGCGTCAAAACGTCGAGTGGTTTGTAGACTCTTGTCAACCAAGTTGGGCGTACCCTGTTCGCGTGCGCTCAGTGGATTAAGGTATTCGGCGTGATGAGTCACTACACCAAGATTTTTTTTGTTTCGAGTCAGTAGGGCGCTACAGCTGACAGGCTGTAGAAACGATTTGTGAAAGTCGACGGTGACAGATTGTGAGCGCTCGATCCCCGAAAGCAGGTGACGCTGGTTCTTTGAGGCCAATAAACCGCAGCCATAGGCGGCGTCGGTGTGCATCCATAAGTCATGCTCATCACAGAGGTCGGCGATACTGTGTAGCGGGTCAATGCTGCCAAAGTCTGTCGTGCCGGCGGTGGCAATCACGGCCATGGGCAGTAAACCATCAGCTTTTGCCTGGTTGATGGCTTGTTCGAGTGCTTCCGAATCCATGGTGAAGTGTTGATCACAGTCGATGCTGATGACTGCATCGTATCCGAGGCCGAGAATCGCGGCTGCTTTTTGTACGCTGAAATGGCTGACGCTTGAGGTGAAAATACGAATACGTTGTGCTGAGGCAGGAAGGCCGCCGTGTTTGATATCGTACTCGGGAAAATGTTTGCTGCAGAAGTGGTCGCGGGCTAGCAGTAATGCCATTAAATTAGATTGTGTGCCTCCTGAGGTAAAAATGCCGTCGGCTTCATCCCCCAGCCCGATTTGAAAACAGCTCCAATCAATAAGCTTTTGTTCGATGAGTGTTGCACCTGCGCTTTGATCCCAGGTGTCGACCGAGCTGTTGATCGATGACAGTATTAGCTCGGCAAGAATAGCCGGATAAGCGACGGGGCAGTTGAGGTGGGCGACATATTTTGGGTGATGAAAATAGACGGCATCTTGTAGGTAGAGGTCATCCACCTCGGCCAGTGCATCGTTTATTGAGTCGAGAGGGGAGCTAAGATCGATGTCTGAAAATTTAGCGGCTAGCTCGTGGGGAAGGATACCGGTGAAGGGTTTTTCTTTACCGGCGATGGTTTTTTGCACCAACGAGATACCTTGTTGCATGGCCTCCTCGTAGGCGCTGAGTTGGTGTTCATTAAAGACAAACTCTTTTGCGCTAGGCCGTTGCTTGGCCTGCTTCTCAGACAGAAACTCTGTCTCTGTATCCATTGCTTCGATTGTACTACCCATAGCAGAACTCTCCCTATTGTTTGATGAAAACCCTATTTCTTTAGGGTTTTGTGTGGCTAATACTGCAGCTTCGCTGAGCCACTAGGATCTGTTAAGGCAGAGGATAGTAATGAGAACGATTCCCATTTGCAATAGCGATAATGGGTGAATATGTTAGAGGTGAGCGATAATCGATAGTTTTAATTAAATTATTATTTTTTTATTACAACGATTAATAACCATAAAATAATTAGGCTTATAGCGATTATTTATCTCTATGGCGCCTTGTTGATTTAATTTCTTGCTGTCTTTTTGTGAGCTATTAAATATCGTTAAATCAATGGGTAAGGGTTTTTTTCTCGTAGCCTAGAATGTTTTTTTTGGTGTTTTTTTATCCTTGTTTAAAGTTGTCTTCTTGGTTAACAAATTAAATTTACGTTAGTCAAAAGAGAAATATCATTATAGAATCATTACATCTTATACAGAATGCTAATTAAAATGCTGTTGATAATCATTCTCGTTTAGGTATTATGGCGTTCGAAGTATTTACCAGGATGTTGAAGGATAAAAAGATGCAAAGAACAAAGCCGAAATTTTTGCTTAGCGCTCTCAGTAGCGCTATCACTGCCGTAATTGCGGCGGCACCACTCGCTCACGCTGAGCAAGACGCCTCATACGAAGCGATAGAAGAGGTGGTCGTCACTGGCACGCTATCGCGCTACTCTGCGCTTAAGTCAGACACCCCAATCATGGAAACAGCCCGCTCTATCTCGGTCGAAACCGAGCAGCAGATTGTTGACAAGGGGGCGCTGTCATTGGCCGATGTGCTTACCTATAGTGCGGGCGTGAATGCGAATAACTACGGTTTTTCGACGCGTAGCGATAACGTCACTGTCCGTGGCTTAGAGGCGCGAAAGTACCAAGATAGCTTGCAGGCATTATTTGGCAATTACAGCAGTGCTCGACCCGATGTTTACACTTTAGAGCAGGTGGAAGTGCTTAAAGGCCCCGCTTCTGTCCTCTATGGCCAGGGCTCACCGGGCGGTATCGTCAACGTCGTCAGTAAGCAGCCGAAAGCAGAAGCAGCCACAGAGATTGTTGCCGAATACGGTAATTTTGATCATAAAGAGTTGGCGGTTGATTCAACTGGCGCGATGAGCCCAAGCGGTGACTGGTTGTACCGTGTGGTGGCGTTAACCCGTGATAGCGATTCACAAGTAGATTATGTTGGCGAGGAAACCAAGGTATTGGCGCCGTCGATTAGCTGGCGTCCTAGTGAGAATAGCGATATCACGTTGTTACTGAATTACCGTAAAACTAAAAGTGATACAGCGATTCAATTCCTACCAACAGAAGGCACGTTTTTGGATTCTCCAAACGGGAAGACAATTGACAGTAGTACCTATCTGGGTGAGCCGGGTTTTAATAAATACGATACAGAGACAAAGTCAGCAACGTTATTAACACGTCATCGCCTTAACGATGTTTGGACGTTTGAAGGCACCGCCCGTTACAGTGAGGGCAGCTCTGACTACCAGCAAGCTTGGGGCAGTTACTACCCTGGTGGAGGCAATCGTTATTATTATTATGATCCCCGATATTCTACGATTATTGGTGATGACACTAATGTGACGCGTACTTTCTATCGTGCGGATCAAGAGGTTAAACAAGGGGCCGTCGATTTACGCTTTAAGGCAGATTTTTCAACCGGCGGTTTTGACCATCAGCTGTTAATTGGTAGTCAATATCAGAATGTAAGGACTAGTAGTAAAGGTTATATGCTAACCGCTGATAAGTTGCTAATACCTGGCAAGCCGTTTATGGCTTATGGTGTCATAAACGTCTTTGATCCGGTATATGGTAATACCGTTCCGCAGTCCATACTCGATGACAGTTATATTGATAACGGCAACACTAAGACCATCAGTAGCGGCATTTATGCTAATGACCAGCTTTCTATTGACCGTTGGCGCATCACTGCTGGCTTGCGCTATGACGAAGTCGAGACCAAAGACAAGACCAAGTCAAATCCTAAGCAGAAAGACGACGCAATTAGCGGTAGCATTGGTGCGCTCTATCAGTTTGACAACGGTATAGCCCCTTATGCGAGCTATTCGCAGTCTTTTGACCCTGTTATTGGCACTAGCGACAAATCGTCAACCGGCAAGCCGCTAAAGCCACAAGAGGGTGAGCAGTACGAGCTGGGCATCAAGTACCAGCCTGAGAATATGCCGCTATTTATTACCGCAGCCTATTTTGATACCAAGGTGACTAACCTTACAGACCCGCTATCACCTGCGGGCACTATAGACCAGCAAGAAGGGGAGTCGACGGTCAGCGGTTATGAGCTAGAGGCACAGATGGTGTTGGCAAAGGACTTTACTTTAGAGCTCAACGCCACCCAGCTTGAAACCGAGGATCAATACGGTGAGCGCCAGATTAGTGTGCCAGAGACGCAAGCCTCGGTATGGTTAGGCTACCATGCCCAGAGTGGTCAGCTGACAGGCTTAAAAGCTGGTCTCGGTGTTCGCTATGTTGGTGATGTCTATGGCGGCATTTTCCAGTCAATTTCTCAGCCTGACCCTATGGTGTTGGAAGTTCCTTCGGTGACGCTGGCCGACTTGATGTTGGGTTACGAAGTAGCGCAGTGGGACTTCAGTGTTAACGTGCGTAACTTGGAAAACAAGCAGTATTACGCTTCATGTTTATCGCGCGGTGACTGTTACCCGGGTCAAGAGCGGACAGTGATTGGCCGTATCGGTTATAACTTCTAACAGCGGCTAGGAAAGGAGTTTCCCTATGATCAGTCTGTTGGCGGCGTCATTAGTGCTTGGCGCCGTTGCACTGCTGCGCCTGAGTTGGCGCAGGACTTCAGTGTTGTCCCGGCTGTCGCTGGTAGGGGGGTGGTTACTCTTGTTGCCGCCTCTGTACCTGTTAGCGGCTGAGATCGGGATTGAGTATTCGTTAGTCTACCTCTGTGTCGGTTGGTCGCTGTTTGGCGCGCTCTTTGTGTTGTTCAACAGCGAACGGACGCCGCGCAAGCCTGCAGCCAAGCCCTCTTCTTCGAAAGCATCGAAACAAAGTGCATCGGCGACGATGCTTCGTCGCGCTGCGCTCTTTTTCAATACCTCATTGCTGGCCGGCTTGACCGCCTGCCTGTTAAGTTTGCTGGTCATTCAGCCGTTACCGTTGGTAATGGCGAATCGGTGGCTGGTAGGGGTGTTGTTGTTTCCGCTGTTGTGGGCCGTATTGGCTGTAGTGATTTGTGCCAGTATGCGGCAGCTAAGATTGACGATTTTGATGGCGCTACTCTCGGGTGGCGCTTTTAGTTTCCTTTATATGTGATGTTATTGTGAATTTATCATTGCCCTCTAATACGATTAAACAATCTTTACAGGCTCACTCGATACTGGCCATCGCGGTAGCGGTGGTGATGTATTGGCTTTGCTTGACCGGCGCTCTAGCCGTTTTTGCCGATCATTTGCAGCGCTGGGAGGCGCCGCAAGTGGCTGAGTTTCATGATTATGACGCGCGGACTATTGATACTGCGGTGACGGGGTTTATCGAGCGTGTCGGTGCGGATACCGATGCCAGTAAGCTTCCTGAACAGCTCTATGTCGTCTTTCCAACGGAGGCGATGCCGCGTATGCATGTCTCTGGTGAGATTGCCGGCGAAGAGTATGAATGGTATCTGGATAGCGCCGGTGAACCCGTACATAGTGTCGCCGATGGCTGGGCTATTATGTTGCGTCATCTGCACGGTTCGCTGCATTTGCCTGAGATGCTCGGGGTGATCATCGTGAGTATTTTTGGCGTGATGTTGTTAGCGCTGATTGTCTCTGGTGTGTTGGCACATCCCAAGATATTCAAGGACGCCTTCCGCTTACGGCTCGGTGGTAGTCGACGCATGGAGTCTGTCGACCTGCATAACCGTTTGTCGGTATGGGGCTTACCATTCCACTTGATGATTGCTATCACTGGTGCTTACTTTGGTTTGGTGAGCTTGCTCATTGTCGCAGGCTCTGCCGCTCATTATGACGGTGATAGACAGGCGATGATGGATGACTTCTTTGGCAAGGATCCGGTGTTTGATCAGCGTGTGGTGGCGTTGGACTTCGATAATGCATTGAGTAATCTGCATCGCGAAGTACCGGAGGCGGAACCATTGTACGTGGTCATTCATCAGCTGGGCAGCCGAGGTCAGTTCTTTGAAGTCGCGGCGACGCTACCAGGCCGTTTGGTTTACTCAGAGCTCTATCGTTTCGCAGCAGATGGTAGCTATATTGGCCCGCAGGGGTTAGCGGACGGGCCCGCCGGGCGACAGGCTGCTTACTCTGTTTACCGTCTACACTTTGGTGCCTTTGGCCCTATCTGGGTGAAGTGGGGCTTTCTATTGCTGGGATTGGCGCTGACGTATATTTGTGTCAGCGGCATTCAGATTTGGCTGATTCGTCGCAATCGTAACGATATTGTCGATCATTCCTGGGTAGGGGCTGTTTGGGGTACACCGCTGGCGTTAATTGTTTCGCTAGGAGCATCGATTTGGTTACCTGAGAAGGTGTTATGGGTATTTCTCGGTGTACTGCTGGTGGCCGTGTTAGCTGCGGTGCGGCGACGAGATGTTACTCGTAGTCGACGTAACCTACAGCGGCTCTGTGCTATTTATTGCTGGGCGACGGTAGCAGCCTACTATGCTCGTTACGGGGTGAGCGACAGCACTCCAGTAACGGTGGTCGTTAGTAGCTGTTTAATGTTGTCCGGCTTTGCCTTTGCTTGGCTGGGGCGCCATAGCTTGCCACGTAAAGTGCTGGCACCTGAGCCGGCCAACGAACCAGCATAGCGGTGTTACTCAGCAACTCAGCCTGACGTAAAAGCTGAGTAGCGTGAGTACTAAAAGTAACGAAATACGACTGACATATTAAACTTTCTTGTCAGATAACGAAAAACGTTGCGGTAGGTATAAGTCCCTATATAGTCGTTAGCAAGTCACACAGCAACCGAAGCTTACATAAAGTCTTCAAGACTACTAATAATAAGCCGATCAAAAACAATAATAACGGCAAGATTAAGTTGGTTGGACATGTGACATTGAGAGGCGCTTGCCTAAGTAGAAAATTATCCGAAGAGATAATCACTTAAGTAAGCATCACGACCAGATAATAAAAGCAATAAATCGGTTGGCCTCTCTATTATTTTTTTCTTTCTTCATATCGTATTCATTTCCCTCTCGCTCTTACTCTGCTCGCAGCCATTATATGGGCTAGGTTAACGCATTGCGTTTCACTATAAGGTTGTTCTCTCTCGCCTGTCATTGAACCTTGCGCTGTGGTGCTGGCTACGGCTGTGTAGCAGAGCAATAGTGATAGCGATAAAAACAATGTGAATTGATCTACAGTAAATCAATGGGATAGTGTTTTTTGGCACGATCGTACATGTCGATTTGTTAATAAACCCTAAATAAGGTTGAACTACGTATAAATCCCTATATAGTCTTCACCAAGTTACACGGAAATAGAAACTACATAAGGTCTTTAAGACCACTAATAATAAGCCGAATAAAAACAATAAAACGGTAAACGTAGAATAAAATAGGGCGTGTAACTTTGGAAGGCGCGTAGTTGAAGTAGAAATTATCCGCAGAGATAACTACCCAATTAAGCAGAACGACCATATAAAAATAATAAAATGGTCGGCCTTCTGGTCATTTTTTTGTGTTACGTTTAAGAAACATGATTTCTGTATTATTCCGCTCAAGTATTCCCCGTCGTTCGAACCACCTGCATTTCACTTCTGTATCGTCAGCAGCTCACTTTCATCTCTAACTGTTATCAATAGCTGACTTCGTCTCTGCCGTTTTCGTCCTCTAGTGCTTCGTAATAACATCTTTGTACTGTTACGTTCGCTCACAATATCATCGTTATTTGCCACCGTCGTTTGCACCAAAAGTAACAGGCTGACGTGTCTGCCGCTTATTTTTATTGTCGGATTAAAAAGTGATTGCAGTAGTGGAAAATACCTATATAGTCAATTGCAAGTTACACGGATATAGCGATCGACATAAGGTCCTTGAGACTACTAATAATAAGCCGAATAACAACAATAAATACGGTAATAGTCGATTGTATAGCGCCGTGAAGCATTGAGAGGCACTTGCTTAAAGTAGAAAATTATCCGCAGAGATAATCACTTGGGTGAGTACAACAGCAAAATTAATAACAATAATAAAACCGCTGGCCTCTCTACTATTTTTTCCATCTCTCTTCCTGTCTATTTATCCAAGCTTTTATTGGCTCTAACCAAGCAGCCGACTCGTTATCGCTATTACGGCACTATTCCGCTATCTTTGATCATGTTATTGAACCTCATCTTGTAGAGAAGGTAAGTGGTCATGGAAACACCTATTCATACTATTAGTTCACTTTTCGATCAGCTTGGGCTTGATAGCTCTACGGAGGCCATCGCCACGTTTATTGACGGCCATGTGGTGCCTGAAGGTGTTAGGCTGAGTCAGGCGAGCTTCTGGAGTGAGTCGCAGGCGATGTTTCTGCAGCAGGCGAAAGATGAGGATGCGGATTGGGTGGAGATTGTCGATCAACTCGATATCATGCTGCGTCGCTGATAGGTTTGATACCGAGCTGATTCCGCTGATCTAGTCGCTAGGGTGCTTCAAGACAACCCGGTAGCGTGCTTTGCCTTCTCGTAGATGGGTAATAGCGTTATTGATATCGCTAAAATCAAAGTACTCAACCATCGGTTTAATCTGATGCTTGGCGGCAAAGCTGAGCATCTTCTCCATCGTGCCGGGGCTGCCTACCGGCGAGCCAGAGATTGTTCGTTGTCCTATTAAAAGTGGTAAAACAGCAATATCGAGATTCTCAAGCGTGATGCCGACAAAGTGCAGGCGGCCTTTCGGTGCAAGAGTCGCGATGTAGGCGTTCCAGTCGAGTGTGACGTTAACCGTTGAGATAATAAAGTCGAAGCGATCGGCGGCGGCAGCTAAACTGGCGGCGTTTGTGCTGTCGAGGACGCTGTCAGCACCCAGCTCTAATGCTTCTAAGGCCTTGTCTTTACTCGAGGTAAAGGCTGTTGTGTGACAGCCCCAAGCCTTGAGGAACTGTATCGCGAGATGACCAAGGCCACCGATGCCGATGACGGCCACCTTGTCGCCCGGTTTGATGTTAAATTCGACCAGTGGATTGAAGACGGTGATGCCGCCACAGAATAACGGTCCTGCAGATTCGGCGTCGATATTCTCAGGCAGGGCAACAACAGCGTTGGCTTGTGCCCTGACCTTATCTGCAAAGCCGCCATGGCGCGCGATGATTGAAAAGGAGGCCTGTTTGCAGAGATTGTGATCGCCTTTGTCGCAGCTGGAGCAATCCAGGCAAAAGCCGGATTGCCAGCCAAGCCCGACGCGTTGGCCTACCTTCAGTTGGGTGACGTCACTGCCGATCGCGGCGACGGTACCGACGATTTCGTGGCCAGGCACGAGAGGATACTGGCTGAGCCCCCACTCGTTATCGAGCATGCTCAGGTCACTGTGGCAAATGCCGCAGCTCTCAACGGCTATCTCGACGTCCCCGTCAGCGAGCGGCCCGGGGTCGTACTCGTAGGGGGTTAACTCGGCTCCCGCATCGGTCGCAGCATAGGCTTTAATCATGTGATCATCCTTATTATTTGTTATTGATCCGTTTCAGGCTATAGCCCGCGTTGTGGGCGGAACTTAGCCCGTTGATCATAAGCATCGTGCTCAATCTTGGCCATTATTTTGTCGTGATAAAAGGTGAGGTGGGGGTAACGGTATGTGGCGGACTATGATTAATGGGGAAAATTATGGTTAGCGGGTACCTGGTAAGGGTACTAAGGAGCGTGTGATGAATGAGCCTATACGTGCGTCCAACACCCCATTTGCCGTCGATGTTGAAGCGGGGAAGTGCTATTTTTGGTGTGCTTGTGGGCGCAGTCAAAAACAGCCTTTTTGTGATGGTTCCCATCAAGGAACCACTTTTTCACCGCTTCGTTATGACGCCTTAGTATCCGAGCGGGTTTTCTTCTGTGGCTGTAAGCAAACCGCACGACCGCCACTCTGCGATGGCAGCCACAAGCACTGACAATGGCCGTATATTGGTGTCACCGATAATTACCAAACGTTTGAGATACATTGTGCTCAGTCGTCCTCGATTCTATAGTGGTAGCAAATACTAGTAGCGAATACTAGTAGCGAATAGTAGTAGCGAATAGATTCCGACTGTTCACCACGGCATAGAATAACGCCGTGGCTCAGTGCTAATTGAGGGCTTACACGATGGATTGTCAAACGGTATTAGGGGTCGAGCGCCCTATTATTCAGGCGCCGATGGCCGGCGTGCAAGATAGTGCGCTGGCTTTGGCCGTGGCCTCTGCAGGCGGGTTGGGGTCGCTACCCTGTGGCATGCTTTCGGAGCAGGCGCTGCGCGAGCAGCTGACTATCATTGACGCGCAAACGACGCGCCCCATTAATCTCAACTTTTTTTGCCACCGAACACCAGCGATCGATGAAGTGCGTGAGGCGCGGTGGCGAGCACTGCTATCACCGTATTTCTTAGAGCAAGGGCTGGATGCGGCAGAGATCCCGGCGGTGCCGAGCCGTCAGCCTTTTAATCATCGGGTGGCGGATATTGTTGAGGCGTATCAGCCACAGGTGGTCAGCTTTCATTTTGGCTTACCAGAGCCGACGTTACTGGCCAGAGTGAAGTCTTGGGGGGCGACGGTACTCTCTTCGGCCACGACGTTGCAGGAGGGGCTCTGGTTGCAGGCCAATGGCGCAGATGTGGTCATTGCTCAGGGGCTTGAAGCGGGTGGGCACAGAGGGATGTTTCTCAGTGAAGCGCTGACAACACAGCAGCGTCGCTCAGTTCTGTTAGCGCAGCTAACGGATAAGCTCTCTATTCCGGTGATCGCCGCAGGCGGTATCGCCGATGCGAGCGGGGTCGCCGCGGTGTTGAAGCAGGGGGCGATTGCCGCCCAGTTAGGCACAGCCTACTTGCTCTGCCCGGAAGCAAAGACCAGTGCGCTGCATCGTGCAGCTCTCGCATCGGCGGTAGGGGAAACGGCGGTGACCAACTTGTTCACGGGGCGTCCTGCTCGTGGCATTGTCAATCGCGTGATGGAGGAGTTGGGTGCTATGCGCGATGATATCCCGGCCTACCCGTTGACCTCACCGGCAATTACCGCCCTGCGGCAGCATGCTGAACAGCAGGGGAGTAGTGATTTCTCGCCACTGTGGTGTGGCGAAAACCGCAGCGGTTGCCAAGCGCTGGCTGCGGCCGAACTTACTCGTTCGCTTGTTGCTTACAAATAACCGCGCTGACAGAACACCTGACGCAGGCTTGCCACGGGCATGCAGCCGGAGCTGAGGTAGATGTCGTGGAAGGCCTGGTCGAGGGCGAGGGGGGTAAGTCCTTTCTTATTGGCCGCTTGAATTTCCTGTTTCAGTTGCCAGACCAAACGATTGCCAGTGAGGTAGCTCAGCGGGTAGCTTTGTTCTGAGCAATACCAGTTCAGCTCGGCCTGTACACGACCGTCGGTGAAGCCGGTGGCCTCCTTGAGCAGTTTGGCGGCGTTGACAAACACATCGTCACTGTCGAAGTCGAGATCGAGGCCAACCTGCAGATAGTCTTTATTGCTGGTCATGAAATAGAGGTCAATGCCAACGCGGGCGACGAGGCGAGAGATATCACGCTTGGCGATGAAGCGCACCTCGTCCACGAGCTCTTCACCGATATAGCCAACATCAAGCATGTAGTCCTCGAGCATCGTGGTCCAGCCTTCAGAGTGCTCTTGTGCGTTAAAGATGCGGCGGACCAGCGAAGGGTGCTGTGCAGCGGAGGCAAATTGCAGATGGTGGCCAGGGATTCCCTCGTGAATCATCATCACGGGAATACCCAGCTCCGTGTGCTCGGCCAACTGATCCTCTTTGAGGGTTAAGTAGACCAGGCTGGTTTTGCGACCTTCTCGTAGGGCGAGGGGCGGGAACATGGCACCCGCAGGAATGACGGGCTCAAGGAAGCTCGGTGTTTGCATGATTTTCATGGACTGCTGCTCGGGGATTTCGAACAGTTTTTTGTCGTCAATGAAGGCTTCAATTTTATCAATCTGATCGGTGTAATAGTCCAACACGGAGTCGATCTTGCCTGCTTTCAGCTTGGCGGCAAAGTGCTGGTTGAGAAACTCGTGCAGCTCTACCTCGCTTGTGCTTGCCGGTAATTGGTACTTTTCGCAGAGTCGCTCTCTCAGGCTGGCGAGCAGTTGCTGAGTCTCGCCCATAAAGTCGGCGGCCATCTTGGCGAGTTCGGTGGGAGACTGGCTAATTTGGCGAAGTGCCAGCAGTTCTTTGACCTTCTCTTCGCCGATAGCGAAGCCGTCGATGGTCTTACGGCTCTTAAGGTCGTCTAGATAGTCGGCGAGGGCGCGGTTACAGTGCTTTACGGCCTCGTTTAGCGCACCGAGTTGCGGGTAGCCCTGCTGGGTCGCCCATTCGACGATCGTTTGCAGTAAGTCGGGAATACCTTCGCCCTGCGCTAGCTCCGTGTCACGCCAGCGCGTAATCGGTTCGGTGATGACAGCGGCTTCTTTGGCGAGATAGTCTGGTGCCTGCAGTAATCGCTGAAGGATGTTATCGAGGCGTGGGTAGGGCTCACGCTCATCATTAATAAAGAGTTGAAAAACACCTGCGCTGATACCGCCAACGCCGTTCGGCATGCGACGGCGCTGAGGTTGGCCGTGCTGTGTTAGCTCGTCAAAAAAGACATCTTTCTTCAGCTTTAGCGCCATGAGCTCAAGATCGAGTCGCTGCTCCGCGTCATCGCTGCTGGTGGCCTCGAGCTTAGCAATGAGGGCTTTTGCTTCGGCGGTGCGGCTGGCCTGATATTCGAGGCTGGGATCACCGAGCTGATCCAGGTAGGCATCATCGCCCAATCCAATATTGCCAGCGACGTCGCTGAGGATGAATTGTCTGAATTTGATTTCTAAGCTGTGAAAATCGGGCATGCTTCTGTAAACCTTGAGCTGAAAATTTCATTATTATGGATGATTGGTAAAGTAGCGTCGGCATTATAATAAGGCAACAGGGTAGTCATTAATATCTGCCCATATAACGATTTAGCAGTATAACTCACTCTAATATCATTTTTAAAATCTGATAACCCCGCGCTGCAGAGGTCTAAGGGTTAATACCTACTCATGGTCAATATCGCACACGCATTCGCTAAAATATCGTTACACAGTGTTAAATTAAATGCGCCATAATTTATTCAAGTTATAAGGAGATGGACGCTGATACGGATGTTAGCGGCAACAAAGGATTGTTGGGAACGGGGCCGCTTTTTAGCGGCTTTTTTCTTGCCTGTCATTTACTCGTCTGCAGTTTTGAGTGCTCTGTATGGTGCTGACGTGCGCTTTGATCGTTCCCTTGTTCTGGATCGATTTGGATCGTTTTTCTCGCACTGATTCGCATTGGCCGTCTATCAAAATAGGATTATGATGGGCCGTCAATGATCTAATAGAGAGCTATGCCATCGTGTCTCAGCAGTTAATTCCCTTTGGGCTACAGCCCGACAGCGGTCGTTTGTTGTCGATCTTCGACGTCAACAACGGGCGTGACTGTGGTTGTGTCTGCCCGAGCTGTGGTCAGGGTATGTTGGCTCGGCAGGGAGACCGTAATACTTGGAGCTTCGCCCATGACAAGGATTCGCCAATTCTAGCGAAGCGCCCCTGTGAGCTCTCTTTTGACAGTGTCTGTCGACACTACCTTTACCAGTATCTTGCGCGGCGTCGCAAGCCAATGAAGTGGCTGTTGCCCGCGAGGCCTGGCCGTCATCAACCGAAGGGGGTGGTGCTGGCATTATCACCGTCTCAGCGCGGCTTCGATTTCGAGTGTCGGTTTGAGCAATACACGCTGTATCTCCTTATCGACTACCCGGGGCGACGGCAGGCGATTGCGACTGTGGGCAGTCATGAGGCGGTGTTGTTAATAGATATTGCCGGTATCAAGCGCCGTTATCTCGATAGCGGCGGTCGAGAGGTCAGTCTCGATGCTGAGATCGAGCGATTGATCGTTGGTGATCTCGGTCATAAGCGCTGGCAGGCACTGCCGCAGTCGTTACGGCACAGACAATCGGTGCCTCCATCGTCGGAACGGCGTAAGCAGCCATCGACAGTGGCGGTGCCGCAGCCTTCAGCTGTTACTCCGAGTACCACGCCTTCCCGTCAACCTCGTGCCACGCCTTTTACCGTCGATGCCTTGCCGCAGCGTATGGCGGCGCTAGAGCGTGATGATAAAGCGCGTCGTACGGTGCCAAGCCGCATCGTTGGCTGCAACGAGTGCGGCGCGAACTTTGTCTCTGACAGACCGATGATGGGCAAGGGGTTAAAGTGCGATAACTGCCGGTCGAGACCGCATAATCGCCCATTACAACTGCCGACGGACTGATAGGCTTGTGCCTTACCGGTCGATGAAACGGTCAACAACTGTCGAGAGGCGCTAAAAAACACTAGAGTTAAATCAAAACAAGCCTGTTTTTTACAGGATTCGGCCCATTTTACTGGTTTGCAGAGGGCGGCTTAACGCATTATGGCGTCGCCGTGCCGAGCGATAGGTCAGTGGTGGCTTGTTATGCCGTGTGATTGAACACAGGGCGGCCGGCAGCGTGAATAAAACGCTGATATCACAGTTAGTAATGAGGAGAGAGGCTATGAGCGAGATTAAAAGACTGCACACCCGTGATCGTATGAGCAAGGTGGTCACCTATAACAATACGATTTATCTTTGTGGTCAGGTCGGTGTCGCTGGCGAGAGCGTGGCTGAGCAGACACGTGAAGCGATGCGTCGTGTTGAAGCCTTGCTGGAAGAAGCGGGTAGTGACAAGCAGCATATGTTGCAGGTCTTGGTCTGGTTAGCCGACATGGAAGATTTTGATGAGATGAATGCAGTATGGGATGAGTGGATTCCAATGGGCTTTGCACCTGCCCGTGCCTGTGGTGAGGCCAAACTGGCTCGCCCTACCTTGAAGGTTGAGCTGATCGTTACTGCGGCGCCGATCGCACAGTAAGGCCTAGGCGCCGACCACCGCTCGGTGGTTAGGCGCGTCTTGCTCTTTAGACCCCATTTAGGTTGAGGTCTATATCCTGATAGTAAGCCTGTAGCTGTTTTGCTGCTTCTAGCAGTATCGACTCGAGTTGTTGATACTCGACCGCCATTGGTGAATCGATCCAGGTGACGATAACCAAGGCTTCATCATCGTTGATGGCGATGTGGGTACTGTCTTCCGCTATGGCCTCACTCTGGGTCATCATACCGATGAATCGTGGATACCAATTATGGTAGACGTAGTCGATCGCGTGTTTATTCTCGACCCTGGCATCATCGCCCATGGTGAATTGCGGAAAGCCTTGCTGTTGCAGTAGCTGAGGGATTAACAGGTAGGAGGCGATAGCGGCGACGCTGTCGCTGATTGGCTGTTGTCCCGCCTCGATGGCGACGAGCTGCTCGTCGCTGAGGCCGAGGGTGCTGGCCATCGCTTCGCTACTGAGGGCCAGGTTGTTACGCAGGGCGACGAGGCCGGAGGCGTCGATAGCTGGGCTCGGGGTGTTCTCAGGTGTCATGTGCTGGCGCTCCAAAGGGTATATGCAAACTGTGATGGCGGCGATAGTAACAGACAATGGGCTGTTGTGGTGCTGTTCCAAGCAGATGGTCGTGTGATCTAGTGGTGAGCGTCACACCACCTGAACCAGCGGCGCGGCCGATATCTTACGCAGTGCCTGGGTGCGAGACTTGACCTCGAGTTTACGGTAGATATTACTGAGGTGGGTTTTTACCGTACTGAGGCTAATGAACAGTGTCTCCGAGATCAGCTTGTTGCTGTAGCCCTGTTGCAGAAAGGTGAGAATTTCTCGTTCACGCCGACTCAGTAAACTCAGCTCCGCAGCGACATTCTGCTCGGCATCGACAGCAATAGACAGTAGTTTTGGTACCGGTGTCGTGGTGGGGTTGTAGCTTTGTCGCTGCTGTAGGATACGTTCGCAATAACCGCTCTCAATACCGTTTTCAATAGCGCGACGCAGCAAGTGAATACACGCCTCTCCTTCATCGAGGAACAAGCTGACGAAGCCGTGGGCGCGAGCACGGTGTAGAGCGCCGGCAAAGTGTTGCATGGCGCTATCAGTATTGCCCTGATCCGCGAGTACCAAGGCGCTAATGATGTTACTGCAGACTGCTCGACCTATGCGGCCATTGGGTGTTGCGCGCTGCGCGATACCTTCACAGAGATCGAGGCAGGGCTGATGCAGCCCTCGGTGGCGATAGATACGCGCGAGTATAAGTTGATCTTCTTCATCGGCAAACTTCTCGCTGGCGAGCAGCCGCTGCTGCTGCTGTTCCGCCCAGTGCCAGGCATCATCATAGTGACCGCGCATGTGTGCCAAGCGCGCACGGGTGGCGGCGACAGAGGCGCCACCGTAGGACCACAGAATCCATGGTGAGGCCTCCATGGCGCTCACCATCGTCTCAGCTTCAGCGTAGGCGTGCATCGACAGTAGCGTCCGGCAGTAAAGGTAGTTAAGGGAATGCTGCTGTACCGAATGAGGCATGATGTGTGCCGAGTAATTCTCGGCTTGCTGTGCTTTGCTGAGCACGCCAGCCTCTTCTAACTGGTGCTGCTCACGCAATAACTCGATGGCGCAACGGTCATAGCTGTTAGCCAGGGGGTGGCTAATATGGTTGTGCTGGTGCATCCAGCGACGGACGCTATCTCGATGGGCTTGGGCGTTGGTAAAGTCGCCACGGATGACCTCGGTAGTAATCAGGTAGCACAGCGAGATAATGACATTATCGATCGCATCGTGGCGCCGGCCAAAGGCAATAGATTCTTCTATGAGTGGTACCGCTTTATTCAGGTCGCCGCGCATGTAGTGGTTGATGGCGTTTTCTCTGAGAAACTGCCCCCGTAGTGTTATATTCTCGGTGGGGATCAGTGGCTCGGCACGCTCGAGTAGCTCCTGCATTTGATCCATCTTGAGGGTGAAGCGCGCTAAGATGGCGCCGTTGAGAAAAATCTCAGCACGTAGCGCGTCGTTATCTCTGGGGTTGTCGTTCGTTGTTTCCTTTGGTGAGGAACTGTCGATGAGCTGTTGGGCGCGTTGTAGTAGGCGTGGTGAATGGAGCAGTTGCTCTGACTCGGGCAGACCTTTCATCTGTAACAATAACAGTTTTGGGTTGTCATCAACGAGGTCTTTGGGTAGTCGGTTGCACCAATCGTTTAATAGGTGGCGGGCACCACGTTTGACCAAGGCAGTCGAGAGACGGATGATCATTGCGATGGCCTGTGACCAATCCTCTGCTTTGATCAGCAGGGTGACAGCTTCATCGGGGTAGTCGTGTTGCTCGAACCATTGTGCGGCACGGCGTAGCATTGGTAGGTAGTCTGCAGGGCGTTGCCGTTGTAGGCGCTGCAAGAGAAACTCGCGTAATAGGTCGTGATAGCGGAACCAATTATGGCTCTCACCCAGCGGCACGATAAACAAGTTATTCCTAACGAGTTGCTCAATCATTATGGCGCTGTAATCGATGCCAAAAGCGCAGTCGCACAGTGAGCTGCAGAGCCGAGGTAGTGCCGAGCCCAGTAATAAAAATTGCTGTACCTCCTCACTCTGGCACTCAAATACTTCACTCATCAGGTAATCGGATAAGACTTGATAGGAGCCGGAGAAATTGGTGATGGCATCGACGGAGGGGTTATTGCTGCTTTGTAGTGAGATGGCGGCGAGCGATAAGCCGGCAGGCCAGCCCTCAGTACGACGTAACAGTTCGTCAATACCGCTGTCTGCCAGGGCGAGCTGATAGTGGCTGTTGAGTAGTTGTTCACTCTCGAGCAAGTTAAAGCTCAGTTCGTTGGGGCCGATTTCGACCAGTCGGCCAGCACCGCGCATCTGTAGTAGCTCTATTTTGGGCTGCTGGCGAGTGCACAGAATGATGTGCATGCCGTGCGGGATATATTTCAGTAGGAAGGCCATCGAGCGATGAATGCTTTCATTGCGAATATGATGGTAGTCATCGAGTGCAAAATAGATATGCTCAGGGGTGTTGTCGGCCTCTAGATAATCGACGAGATCGTTGATCAGCAGTGTGAGTACTTCGTCTGCATCGAAGCTTTTGGTCACTTGCTGGTAGCTGTCGAGTAGACTGGTGGCCTTTTGCGCAAGACTGTTGTCGATGGTTTGCAGTGCTGCACAGAGATAATGCCAGAAGCGATAGGGTTCATCGTCGTAGGCATCGAGGGAGAGCCAGGCAGTGGCCTCCTCACGCGCTCTTAGCCAGCTGGCGACGGCAGTGGTCTTGCCGTACCCCGCGGGGGCGCAGACAATACTGACCGAGTTATGGGCGGCTGCGGCGAGTTGTTTGTTGAGTTGGGGCCGCTCGACAGCATGCAGGGACGCCCTGGGCGTATATAATTTTGTTTTTAGCAATAGTCTGTCCTGAGTTCGTGCTTCCTTGACGATTAAATCTCAGCAGAATCATTGAAAAATGACGCATTGATTTTAGCTCTATGAAGACATTATCAAAGGAATATTTCAAGAACAAAACAGCTTAAATGAGTTGCGTTGGCTACTGTGGGTGATGGTTTTTATTTCTGGTCACGTCATAAAAAAGAGGGTTTTTTAATGTTCTATTTTTAAGACAGCTGTTAAGGGCGTTTTTAAAGGACGTTTTTAAAAGGAGGGTCTTTTAAAGGCGACTTCTGTACGGGCTTTGTAAAAACGTTTTTGCGTAAGCTGAGAGCAGGGAGAGATAGCATGCCGCCATGGCGTCAGTCGTAACTGGCCATGACGTCGATATTGCGGAGACTAGCCGGCTTGCATCGCCAGCAAGGTCGGGATGTCGAGATCCCCTTGGTAACGGATGAAATTGCTTTCTTTCGCTTCGATGGCGACCATCGTCATGCGGTCGGCCAGTTCATTGCCTTCGACACCAACGTGACCGTTGACATGCAATAGCGGTAGTTGCTCTTGCAGTGATTGGTACAGGGTAAACATAGGTTGGATGATATCGAGGTTTTTGATTTCTCCGCCGGCCTTTTTCCAGCCACGTTTTTGCCAGCCCGCCGCCCATTGGGTGAGGCACTGAATGGCGTATTGAGAGTCGCAGAGAACGACCACGCTGCGTCCCTCGGCGAGTTTGTCGCGGGCGATCAGCAATGCCTGGTGCAAGGCGTTGAGCTCCGCGGTGTTATTGGTGCCTCGGGGGTTATACAGGCCAAACCATAGCTCGCTGAGGGCGTTGTGGTGGTAGATGGCGATGCCGGAGCCCGCTTTGCCTGGGTTGGGGTTGCAGCCGCCATCGGTGAATAGCTTGTAGTCGGCTTCCAGTGCGTCAACCTCAGCTGCGGTGTAGGTCTTAGGGCCTTTTTTAGCGCTTTTGGTGCCGGGCTTTCGGCTGCTGCCAGCGCTGTTTCGCGTGCTGCTGCGGGCGTTGGACGATGGGCTGGCGCTGCTGGGCTTGCCGGCGAAGGCAGCCTCGGCCTCGGCTAAGGTCTTAAACGACTTGTAGCGGGCGTTGGGGAACTTGTCGACGTTGCGTTTGCAGGTGGGCCAATCGGTAAAGATGCCGGTTTGGTGGCCGGCCCAGATAACATAGAATTTTTTTGCCATGGGGGATCGTCTGTCTCAAGATCGCTACTGATAGGCAGCATTCTACCGCCGTCACGAAACGGCGAACAGCTTATATTGTCATGGATAAGTGATTGGGTGAGACAATGATCGTTGAGTTGGCCATCGCCACAAGCGATGACCTGCTGTGCTGGCTAGAAGCCGCCGGGGAAGAGGTGTGCGCTGATCACTTCCCACCAGCAGAGGGCAGCGAGGATGATAGCAATGGTGACGGCGGCAGAGCCCATGTCTTTGGCGCGACCAGACAGCTCGTGTACTTCGTCGCCAATGCGGTCGACGACGGCTTCGATCGCCGAGTTAAGAATCTCGATCAGCAACACAAACAGCAGGCTGCCGATGGTTAGCAGATAATCCATCGGTCCCTTGCCGATATACAGCGCTAGCGGGATCAGAATGACACAAAGCAGCGTTTCTTGGCGAAACGCCGCCTCATGCTGGAAGCAAGCCTTGATACCTTGTAGTGAGTAAGTGCCTGCCTTGAATACGCGTTGCAGATTAAACGTGCCGCTACTTTTCATTATCTACCTATTGTCGTAAAGGACTGGTTGTTAAAGCTTGTTGTAAAGACCGCTTGCAAAGGCCGGCCGTAAAGACCGCTTGTAAAGACCAGCTGCAGAGAACGCAGTAAAGGCTGTCATGAGCGGGGGCGAGAGCACCGATAATCGCTGTTGTCTCTTAGTGTGCAAGTGCTGCGTTTAGTTCCCGTCTGACAGTCTAGCGATGTCGTGAGCAATGACTCTGAGCGTCTGTTGTGGCCAGCGTATTACGTCATTTTTTTGCGTCGCGCATTATCCTCGATAGCCACTAAAGTCTGAATGCGTTTTTATACCTATATGTTTGTTGAGTTTTTAAAATATTCGATACAAAAGTGGCGGTGCTGTTTTTTGCGTTTGCTCGGGATAATCGAGGGGCGTTATTTTTTTACATGGATCAATATTTTTTTTCGCTAGCTAAGCAGGGATTTTTTCGCCTTGTTAGTGCGTTTTTGGACGGCTAGTGCGGGCGAAAAGTGACGGATAATCGTGCTGGGCAAACGTTTGTCGCCGTCATGAAACGATGGGGCACACTGGCTTGTTGATGTCAGCCGTTATTGCCTGAGGTCTAGAGCCCCCGCCACTGCTGGCCTGCTGGTGAATCAATGTATTCACCTAACACTTTTGGGTGAGGTTTTTGGCAAGAGGACGTTAGCAACGCTAGAGTGCACAAACTGGCTCTGTTACAGCCAAGATGACGGTTGTTTAATCTTGTAAAGCTTGTTTTTTCTTTGCTGTTTTACTTTTGGAACTCGATTTTTTAATAAAAGATTTTTTCACAAAATAGACTTTGTTACGTTTTGTTTATGAAACTTTTTATTGCTGGTGTAGTCGCGAATGATCGATTACCGTGCGGCCATCAAAGAGCCTGAGACGTTTTTCTTCGCTCTTTATTTTATTGACTTAGGCTGCAATATTTTTTGTTGCCTGCTGATCTCTCGATATTGACATGGATTAATACGAGAGCTTTTGAGGAAGTTTTCATGAAAAAGATTTTTTTGGGTCTGTTCGCGCTATCAACTACATTGCCTACACTTGCGCTGGCGGACAGCGGTTTCTCTGCTGAGCTATTGATGGGTACATCTGATCAGAGCGTTAGCATGGATAGACCACCCGTCGATGCAACCGAGGATTTCGATTTATCCGATAAGGCCCTTTCCTACGGTATTCGCGGTACCTATGCTTTTAATGATTACTTCGCTATTGAAGCGGCATATATGGATTACGGCAGTGTAGAGCAGGGCTACGGTGCAATGGCGCTGGATGTGCATGGCATGAAGCAGGAGATTGGTGTTGAGCAGAAGCTGAGCTCAAGAGCGCTGAATGCCGGTGTGAAAGGCAGCTACCCACTGACGCAGCGTCTATCGATTAACGGTCGTCTCGGTGCCTCTTACTGGACGATGAAGCAGGAGACCGGTATCAACGCCAGCATTAGCTTCGACGATATCGATATTATCCATGCCTTTGGCCCCACCAATACCGAGAGTGATAGCGGTGTAGGGATGTACTACGGTGTCGGCTTACAGTATGACTTTACCAAGCGCTTCTTCATGGCTGCCGAGTACAGCATGACGAGCATGGAGGCCGACTTTGGTCACCAGAGCGTCAAAAACGATATCGACAATCTAGCACTCTCTGTTGGTTTTAAGTTCTAAATAGCTTGTTCGTTTTAAGTGGCAGCTCGTTTTAAGTTCTAAACAGCTGACTTAGGGCCGGGCGATATGCCCGGCCACCTGCTGTAGTCATCACACCGGTGGTGACTGTGATGGCTTCTTGGGCTGCGCGGCAGGGTGCATATAATGGTCGATCTCGTCTGTGATATCGGCCATCTTCCAACCCTTTTCCCAATCGTAGTGCTTCCAGTTATTGATCGGGTAGGGGTTGTCTGTCTCCCGCTTGCCCGCCAAGCGATCATCCCAGCCATAGTCGACAATGGTATAGTCGGCCTCGGTAACGGTGTCTCTGCGTGTCTTGATCATCGTTGTATACCCCCGTGCGCTGCCGCCTGTCTCAAACGGCCTGCTAGTCCCTTCCATTATACACCTCGCACCATCCTGCTGTGTCGCTTTGACGGCGTCGGCACTCAGCGAGGCATTGACAAGCTTAGTGAACAAAGACCGATTACGCCTGCGTGATTACTCTAGCAGCAGCGCTCGGTGCTCAAGCATGCCACGATAACTCTGCTCGCCGAACAGGCGCGGCCCGATGACCGTCTCGTGCTGTTGCAGCACCTGGTCCGGGGTTTGCTCCAGCCATTGCCCGCCGACCACCGCCTGCATCGGGTTATCTGCCTTGTATTGGATGGCAAAACTCTCGATCACCGGACGCATCTTCTCGAAGGCGATGTCACCAAAGAGTCGCGGGGGAATATGACGGTTTGGGCTGTAGTGAAACGATGCCTCTAAAAAACAACCTGGCGTCAGCGGGATGGCGTAATTGGCAATAATGAGAGCCTCCGGGCCGGAAACATCATAACGCGTCCATTGTTGCTGGTTAGCGGTTTGATTACGAAAGCCGCTTTGTAACTTCGCGCCGAGCATGAAGACGAACGCTGACGGTGAGTACAGGGGGGGCTCACCGTCTTTAAAAATACGGCTGTCGGGGTAGCGCTCGTAGAGGACTTGATTCAGCATCAGCATAAAGCCGAGCCGGTCGTGCAGACCGTACGGGCTATCGTCTAGCAGCTGTTCTGTGTTCTGCGGTTTTGGTAGCACGTTGATCGATAGCATAATCGTGCCGAGGTTTTTGCCGAACCAGCCTGGCTGTTTGATATCCCACCAGCGTTGCAATAATAGGCCGTGATTGGGTGGCGTAAAGCGGCTGGCATCGTCAACATTTAACTGGGTAACCAGGGGTTCTGCGGGCATATCGCGGCTGAAATCCTCCGGCAGCGCGAACTGAAATTGGTTGCCGCCAAGGTCAACATAACGTGGGGCGGTGAGTGGGGCAGGGGCGGTGCTGCCCATGCCGAGGGCCTGACGAATAAAAGAGAGCATAACAATGACCAGTAATGTGTGAAGTAAGGGGTTCATGACAGATAGTTTGTTAAGGCTTTCACCGTATCCTTGGTGTTGTCGATGGCTTGGCGGCCGTTATGTAAGGCTTGCTGCAGGGGGTTACGCCCTCGGCCCGGTCCGTGAGCCATGTTGAATTGCCAGCTAGCCATGCTCTGCGTGGTGGTGTGCGGGCTCTGTGCGATAGAGCCGTTAAAGACATGGTTAGCATACACGATAGAGCCTAACAGCTTTCGTGGATTGACTGTATTCTTACCGACGATATTGCTTACCAGGTCGTAATCGTGGGCGCGGATAGCGATGACATCTACCCCGGCACGTTTAAACAGCAAGCCACTGCGCAGGTTGTTGTTGGCGTTACCGTGCAGGGCGACACGCTGTTTATCGAGTAAGCTGCCCCGCTCCGGATGACGTAGGCCGTTAAATTGGAGGCTGGTGATGGCAGAGCTGCTATTGCCGTTGAGCAGATAGCGCACCGCCTCGGAGAAGATGATGGCGCCCTGGCTGTGCACTAGCCAATCGGTGCTGTGGCCGTTTTGTTGTGTGTTGGCGAGGACCTTAGCAAAGGCCTGGGTCACCGGTGTGGTGAAGCCGAGTTTATCCTGCAGTGACTCCCAAGTATCGCCGGGGCCGCCGACGCTGGGGTTATGAAACAGTGAATACTCCTGCACGGTATCACCAAACTCAAACTCCAGGTGGCTGCCCATCAGCCAGGTGGCTTTGGCGAGGTTGTTTGATTGGCCATTGACGGCGGCGTATGCCGTTTTCACCTGATCGGTTTTTCGCGCGACCTGCCAATTGCCAGAAAGATTCTTTGTGACGCTGTAGAGGCCGTTTTTCTCCTGACGGTCTCTTTCATTTTGGTACCGCTTTGAGAGTTGGATATTAAATATGGTGATTTGACCGCTATAGATACGATAGTCAATGCGGTAGTAACTGCTGTTTATACTGTAGGTGTCGGTACTGCCCTTAAGGGTGTGGCTGTTGCTCGGTCTGGGTTCTGATTTTAGTCGATCAATACTTGTTTCAAGGTTGTTTGCATAGTCAGATGACATCTCTCTTTCAAAAACAGAGTTCGAATACCCCGACAAAAAAATCTGATAACCAAAATTGTTGTCGTTATGTAAGGAGTGTTTAAAGGGAATCATTGGCAGCGCATTCAGCTGCAGCACCTCGGCGGGCGAGAGCTGTATGTCGCAATGATTTAAAGCCAGATAGGTATAGTTATCCTGATTAAGTTCCATGAATCGTCCTTGATTCTTAACGTGGGTGAACGGAAAGGCATAAGCGTATGCGAGGCGCTCGATTCTGCGCCCCTTAATCTGAGGGGGGTTTAGGGGGTAATGGAATAACTCGTTGTTAGGCGGGGGCGTGCAGGGAAGCGCATTGTTGAATCGGTAGTTTGTCTTTTTAATAAAGTCAAATATCGCATTTATACTGCCGATATTACTTACAGAGTATTGTCCTTTTTCCTGTGCCAAAGACGGGCAATTTAACTACTCAGTGTAATGAGTGCCGTTGGCGTAATAATTGCGTTATAAAGCAGGCGTAGTAGTCAAAATCGCGAGTCTGTATGGAATAGATTATAAAAATAAAGGAATATACGATGAAAAAACTACTGATGGCGACAATGATTTCTCTGGCGGCGAGTGCTCAAGCAGAGATCATCACTTTTGATATGCAGGTGCTGGATGTAATCACCCAGGGAGGAGAGGCAATAAGTGCGAATGAAGGGGCTATTTTTGCCGAACTGGATATTGATACGGATATAGGGGAGGGAGAACTTTTTGGCATTAATAGCTTTAGTATGACTTATGTTGAAGCGTTGACAGTTGAAGAATCGTTCCAGGGTGATGAGCAGGTCCATATTGCTCATACCTACGAACAGGGTAGTCGCTATACGTTTAACACGACCTCTTTTGATATCGAGGATAGAGATGAGGGGGAGTTAGACGGCTTTGCTTATCTTGCTTTTACTGGCGGGGCTGATAGTGGTGAGATGTCGTCGTTTGATGGAGGTTATAACTGTCAGTCAAGTTCTGCGGCCGTGGAGGGCTGTGAGGGGGTTTCAGGAACGGCTATTGACGCCTATGGACTGGTGCTTTTAGTTCATTGGGTGGAGAGTGAACCAACAATATTGGACTTTTTAGTGTTTACTGATATTACAACAGGAGGCGCTTATTCAGAGAAGTTAAGCTTTTTTTACGGTACAGGAGCGTTCGTCGCCTGGGGGTCAGCGCAACCCATATCTGATATTGCTGACGAGCTAGAGCCCACAACATCGCCTTCGCCATCCGAGCCTTCTTCACAGGGGATTGTGGTTGATTGTGATATAAATTGGTCGCAGATGTGTGAAAACCTGCCTGTATCGCAGGTGCCGGTCCCCGGTGCAGTGTGGCTGTTTAGCTCGGCTCTGGCAGGCTTCGGCATACTTGCACGCCGAAGAAACCGTATTGCCTCCTGAGCGTAATTCTTAGCGCTTTATTTCTTGGTGGTATCCGCTCAATATTCTCTTTCGTTAATTGTAGTGATGAATATTGAGTTTTTTAATCCGCCTTTGTCGACGCCGATAAAGCTTACAGGCTAGTGGTTTTCTGCTAAAAAATACCAGAGTTAATAAGCCGAATTGAGCGCTTTCTATCAGTTGGCTTAGTACTTGCGTTGTAAATATAGTGTGATGGTTAGATGTGCATGGTGATATTACAAATAAGATAAAAATAAAGGAATATACGATGAAAAAACTACTGTTAGTGTCATTGCTCGGCTTGGCGGCGAATGCTCAGGCGTTTACCCTGCCTTTTATAATGCAGGTTGATAGCGTAGAGGCTGCGCAAGGAACCGGAGAGCTGGTTGGTGAGCGGTTTGTCTATGGTGAGCTCGATATGACGATCAATGAGGAGGGCGACTTTTTGGTGGCTGGGGGGATCGATAGTTTTGAGTTAACCCATGTAGTGCCGCTTCATATCCAGGAGACGTACCAGATCGCAGGTTTCACCACAACGATTCATCATCGTTATGAGGCCGGTAGTGGTTACACCTTCGAGCCTTTCGCGGAGTACACTGAGGCCGTAGTCGACGATGATAATGATACGTTTGTTTATACCTATCGCTCAGGGGAAGTGCTGAATGATGGTAATGATGTGGCAAGTTTTGCCGGTGGCTATGGCTGTCAGTCAGACCCGGAGTGGTTGGATGCATGTAGCGAATTAAGTGGGCCGAGCATTGACGGCGTAAAGCTGGACCTTACTTTTAACTATAGAGAGAGTGTCGACTTTGGCCTATACGATCTGATCGATATCACATTAGAAACCTATGACGTTAGAACAGGAATGAATTCAGGGGTCACAACGACAAGCTATTCACTCTACACTCTTATTCATGATGACGACCACTACTATGAATACTTCCCAGGCCCTGCAGATGAAGTCTCGTCTGTGCCGCTCCCCGGCGCCGTTTGGTTATTCGGTTCAGCCATTGCCGGCCTTGGTTTTGTCTCGCGCCGCAAAGCCCGTAAGGTTGCCTGAGGCAAGTAATAGCTAACTCTCTCCTTACTCCTATTGATGCCCGTCGTCGCTTAACAGCGGCGGCGGGCATTTTTTTGGGCGGTAAATCAATTACACGTATATTATACCGTTATCTATTGTGCTATTCGCCCGTTGATAATGCGGTTGATGGGGCGATAGCCGGAGTCGCCTGATAGTGACTTTTTACCGTCAATTAGACCGATCGTTTTGGTGTTGCGCTAGTGCCACAAGGGCTGTGTTTATATCGGTTAATTGTCTGAAAATAAAGCGCTTAAGCGCATGAGAAACTCTGGTTGTGCTAGGGCGAATTTGTTAATGTGTTGGCCCTATACAGTATAGCGTTCACAAGGTGTGAGCCGAGACAGGAGGCGCGTGATGGTTCCGCTTTGCCCGCTCATTGAGCGATGAGTCTTGATTTCTATCGTCGCCATGCGGCGAGGCTGAGCCGTCAGTACAACGAGCAAGCGCCGGAGCGGGTGCATGCCAGCTGGTTGCGTTACCTACCGGTTCAACCGGGGCGCGCGCTAGATGTTGGCGCGGGCAGCGGTCGCGACGCCGCCTGGTTGGCGAGTTTGGGCTGGCAGGTGCAGGCGATTGAGCCGGTGGCGGCACTGCGCGAAGCCGAGCCACTCGCCGCCGGCCTCGCCATCGATTGGTGTGACGATACGCTGCCGCAGCTGAGCAGCCAGGCTGGGCAAGAGAGCGGTTACGACCTGATTCTCGCCAGCGCCGTCTGGATGCACCTGCCGCCGGCGGAACAAACCCAAGCACTCAGCCGACTGCAGCAACTGCTGGCCCCCACCGGCAACCTGGTGATTAGCTGGCGCAACCAAGCCGATGAAACCGAGCGCCGCTTCTACCCGGTAGATACCGCCCAGTTTGGTGAGGGCGTGTTGCTGAGCAGCGACGATAAGTATGGGCGCGACGGGGTGGTTTGGCGGTATGTGGTGATGGGGCCGACAGGCGAGGGCGGGGTGCAATGAGTTTGCTGGATTATGAGCGGCGTTTTGCTGACCTGAACCTCAATCGTTCGACGGGGCAGGCCAGCCCGCATAAGGTGGCGATGCTATTGGCGGTGATGGAGCTGATTGATAACGGCACGATTGTTGAAAACGAGATCTACTACAACGATGCGCTGACTACCGCCTTTAGCAAGCACTTCGCCCCCCTGCGTGGCGCACGCGATCACGATAACCCCTACCTGCCGTTCTTTCACTTAAAGCGGGAAAGCTTTTGGCATCACCAGCCAAGGCCCGGCCAGCGTGCCGCTTATGAAAACTTAAAGAGGGTCACCGGTCCCGGCACCATCGATCAATATATTCTTTACGCCCGTGTCGACGATGTGCTGTTTGAGTTACTGGCTAACAGCACAGCACGCCAACTACTCACCGCGGCGTTGCATCAAAATGTGGTGATAGGCGACCAGCAGCGCCAGGCCTTACTCGACGTCGGGCAGGGTTGGAACTGGCTGGAGTGTGAGGCGGCGGTAGACGATTACTTTGCCATGCTCTTTAAACAGCTGGCAGGACAGCCGTTAAACAAGGCCGCCCATAACCGTCAGCTACAACAAAAGCTGAACAACCGCAGTAAAGGCGCGGTGGAGTTTAAGCACCAAAACATCTCGGCGATTATGATCGACTTGGGCCAGCCGTTTTACTTAACAGGCTATAAGCCCGCCTATAACTACCAAGCACAATTGAAGCAGGCTGTACAGGCACGCTTGGCATGCCCGGCGCAATGGCAAGATTTGGCAGGCGTTATCGATACCGCGATACAAGCCCCAGAACAAGCGATCGCAGAGCAACAGCTCGACTGGGATAAGGTGTTAGACCCTGATTTGCCAGAGCCACCGCCGCCAGCGCCAGCCCGCCCGCGCAAATTTCTTGCCTATCGCACAGACTATGCAGCGCGTGAAGCACGCAACCGCTCGCTGGGCAACGCGGGGGAGCAGTTTGTGGTGGCTCTCGAGCAGCACCGCCTTCGGCAAGCGGGTAGGGATGATTTAGCGGAAGAAGTGTTGTGGAGCAGTAAAGAGAAAGGCGACGGTTTAGGTTATGATGTGCGCTCGTTCGTATGGCGGGATAACAAGCCTATCGATACACCACATTTCATCGAGGTGAAGACCACCAACAGTGGCAAGCATCAGCCGTTTTTTATCACTGATAACGAGCTGGCCTACGCCCGCGAATACGCCGATCAATACAGTTTGTATCGAGTGTTTGATTTTAACCGGCAGGCGAGGATTTATCGGTTAGCGGGGGCGGTGGAGCAACACCTGAAGTTACAGCCGACTACTTATAGGGCGAGTTTTTGATGAAGAATAAAACGATAAGAACTGTAAGTTTAAGTCTTCACTCGGGGAAGGAGTTACGTTTTGTCATTGAAGCCTAATAAGGATAATACTGACCGATTTTCGAATTTTAATTTTATTATCCCCTTTTGGCCTGATTTAGCACGGTTCGCATCGGATGCTGAAAAATACGCTTTCGATGACCCGCAATCGGCGTTAATCAAGCTGCGCTGCTTTGCCGAAAAACTCACAGGCATCGTCTATCGCGAATTCAACCTGCCCTGCCTGCCCAACGACAAGTTTATGGATCGTTTGGAGGGCCATGCTTTTCGTGAAGTGGTAGACAGGGTCATCGTCGACAAGTTGCACGCTATTCGCCGCGAAGGCAATAAGGCTGCGCATGAGGGAAAGGTTGGCAAGGGCAGCAGCCAATGGCTGATCAAAGAGGCGTACACACTAGCCTGCTGGTTATTTCTCACCTTCAAAAAAGGCCCGGCGACGGATTTAATCGCCTTTACCGCCCCCCAGCCCAGCAACAAAGTGCAGGAACGACAGGCGCAATATGCCACCAATGCCCTTAAAGGCAAGCTCGATGAACAGGAACAACGCCACCAGCAACTGCTGGAAGAGCTGACCAAGTCCGAAGCCGTCGAGCAACTGGCCCAGCAGCAGGCGGCACTTTTAGAAAAGAGGCTGGACGAAGCCACCCGTCGTCAATACAAAAGCCAATCCGACACCGCCAAGAACGCCCTAGAGCTGAATGAGGCCGAGACCCGCCGCCGCCTAATCGATACCGAGTTGCACAGCCGTGGCTGGGATATCGACTTGGTCACCGGCAAAAACACCGAAGAAGTGACGCTGGAAGAACAAGTCGATAAGCAGCCCACCACCTCCGGCATCGGCTATGTCGATTACGTGCTGTGGGATGACAACGGCAAACCGTTGGCGGTGATCGAGGCCAAGCGCACCCGCGAAAGCGCCAAAAAAGGCCGCCAACAGGCCAAGCTCTACGCCGATAGCCTAGAGGCAAAATACGGCCAGCGGCCAGTGATTTTCTACACCAACGGCTACGACATCAGCATCTGGGATGATCAACAGGGTTACGCCCCCCGCGAGCTCTATGGTTTCTACAGCAAATCCAGCCTGCAGTATTTAATGCGCCAGCGCCAACAGCGTAAAGATTTCAATACAGCGCCAATCGACATGGATATCGCCGGCCGTGATTACCAGATAGAAACCATCAGCCGTGTCTGCGAGCGCTTTGCGCAAAACAGCCGCAAGGCCTTGGTAGTGCAGGCCACCGGCACCGGTAAAACCCGTGTCTCAATCGCCCTGAGCAAACGGTTGATCGACGCCGGTTGGGCCAAGCGTGTGCTGTTCCTCTGCGACCGCAAAGAGCTGCGTAAACAGGCCGGCAACGCCTATACCGAGTTTCTCTCCGAGCCCGTTTACGTGGTCGGCAAAAGCAGAAAGGCCGACATAAAAAACGCCCGCATCTATGTCGCCACCTATCCGGGCATGCTGCGCATCATGCAGGAGTTCGACCCCGGCTATTTTGACCTGATCATCGCCGATGAATCGCACCGCTCGATCTACAACGTCTTCGGCGATGTATTCAAATACTTCGATGCTCTGCAGCTCGGTCTCACCGCCACCCCGGTCGAGATGATCAGCCGCTCCACCTCCAGGCTGTTTGGCTGCGATTACAAAATGCCCACCGCCAACTACCCGCTGGAGCAGGCGGTTGCAGAGGGCAATCTGGTGCCGTTTAAGGTGGTTAGCCACACCACCCAGTTTTTACGCGAGGGCATCAAGGGTCACAGCTTAAGCGACGAACAAATAGCCGAGTTAGAAGATCAGGGCAAAGACCCCAATACCCTCGATTTCGAGGCCAGCGCCATCGATAAAACCGTCTTTAACAAGGATACCAACCGCCTCATTCTCCGCAATCTGATGGATAACGGCCTGCGCCTGGCTGATGGCCAAACCCTCGGCAAATCGATGATCTTCGCCCGCAACATCGCCCACGCTGAACTATTGGCGGAATTATTTACCGAGATGTACCCACAATACGGCGGCAGCTTCTGCCGTGTTATCCACTCCAAGTACGAGCGCGCCGAAGAACTGATAGACGACTTTAAAAACAATGACGGTAAATCCAACAACGTCACCATCGCCGTCTCGGTCGACATGCTCGATACCGGTATTGATGTGCCGGAGGTGCTCAACCTGGTCTTTGCCAAGCCGGTTAAATCCAAAGTCAAGTTTTGGCAGATGGTCGGCCGTGGTACCCGCCTATCTAAAGACCTGTTTGGCCCCGGCCGAGATAAAGAAAAGTTCCTCATCTTCGATCACTGGGCCAACTTCGAATACTTCGAGCTAGACCCAGAAGAAGAGGAGCGCCAGCCAACCAAATCACTCAGCCAGAAACTGTTTGAGGCCCGCGTGGCCTACGCCGATGAGGCACTGAAGAAAGGCCAGCTGGATAGCTTCGGCAAGATGGTAGTGCTGATTAAGCAGGACATCGACAGTCTCGACGACAACAACATCAATGTCAAAGACAACTGGCAGCTTAAACAACACCTCAGCCAGTTGGATGTCATTCACCAGTTCAGTCCCAAGACTAAGACCGATCTGCTCGATACCCTGGCCCCGCTGATGCAGTGGCGCAATATTCAGGGCCAGAGCGAGGCCCTCAAACTGGATATGGATATCGCCAACGCCCAATACGCCCATCTGTTAGGCGCCAGCAAGGGCGACGAGCTGCAACAGTGCCGCCAGCAGCTCAGCGATAAAGTCCGCAACCTATCGCTGCACCTCAACCAGGTGCGCAGCCAGGCTGCCACCATCGGTCAGTTGCAGGATGATGGCTTTTGGCAAACTATCTGCTTCGATGATTTAGAACAGGCCAGAACCAAACTGCGGCCGGTGATCCACCTGCAAAACAAGGGCGCCAAACCGCCGCCAGAGCCAATCAACATCATCGATATCAAAGAGGATGAGGCCGAGATAACCAGCGCCGAGCGCAAGACCAATATCCGCACCGTCGACTATGAGATCTACCGCCAGGAGGTCGAGAAAACCCTCACACCGCTGTTTGATAAAGACCCGGTGCTGCAAAAAATCCGCGCCGGCGAAAGCATTAGCGAGCAAGAGCTGGCCGCGCTTAACGCCCTGGTCCACACCCAGAACGCCAGCGTCGATTTGCAGCTGCTGGCCGAGTTCTTTCCCGAATCCAGCGCCGGTGTCGATCAGCTATTACGCACCATCATCGGCCTCGACACCGCGGCAATCGAGCTGCAGTTCCAGCAGTTTGTGCAACAGCACCATATCAGCCTCTCTGCCCTGCAGCAGCGCTTTATCAGCCTACTGAAAGGGGAAATCTGCAGAAGAGGGGAAATCACCGTCGCAGACCTGTATGATCAGCCCTTTCAATCGCTGCACCAAGACGGCATCGACGGGCTGTTCCAAGACGAGCAGGCGACGCTGATCGCCGGCTTTATTGCCGGCTTTACCGTCGAGCCGGGCGAACCCCGGCCACAGCTAGAGCAGGAGGTCGCTGTCAGTAACTGATCAGCAGCGGCATTATTAATCGACAGCAGCGGCATTTGACCGACACCAGCAACACTAACATTCATGCCAACCCGCAATAGCGGGCTGGCGACAGACAAAAAGCCCGGCGGCAAACCGCAGCGGGCTACAGAGACATAACCACCATGATTACCGGCGCCTTAAAAAGTAACATCGACAAACTGTGGGAAGAATTCTGGACCGGCGGCATCACCAACCCGCTCACCGTGATAGAGCAGATCACCTTTCTGATGTACGCCCGCCTACTGGATATGAACGAGGCCTCGGACGAGAAAAAAGCCCAGCGTACTGGCAAAGATTTCAACCGCCGCTTCGACCACCACCAGCAAAACATCCGCTGGCGCAACCTCGTCCACCTCGGCTCTGAGGAACTCTACGCCACCATCCGCGATGAGCTATTCCCCTACTTTAAAGACACCGCCAATGATAGAGGCGGCGAGGGCTCGTTATTTGCCGAGTTCATGAAAGACGCCCAGCTGATGATTCAAAAGCCCAGCCTGTTGGTCAAGGCCATTGCCATGGTGGACGAACTGCCCTTAGATAAAGGCGATACCAAGGGTGATTTATACGAATACCTACTCAGCAAACTCACCACCGCCGGCATCAACGGCCAGTTCCGTACCCCGCGCCACATTATCCGCACCCTGGTAGAGCTGATGGACCCCACCGCCACCGACCGCATCTGTGATCCAGCCTGTGGCACCGCCGGCTTCCTCTCCACCACCTACGAGTTCATGGTAGAAAAATACAGCTCGGCCGAGGGCACATTTAGCGATCCCGTCACCGACGAGGCGGGCAACCCCGTGCTCGATGACAAGGGCCAACCGCAAATCAACACCATCTACTCCGGTGACTTGCTAGGGGATGACCGCAAACACGTCGATACCGATATGTTCCACGGCTTCGACTTCGACGCCACCATGCTGCGCATCGCCGCCATGAACCTCGTCATGCACGGCGTCGCCGAGCCCGACATCCACTACCAAGACACCCTCAGCCAGCGCTTCTTAGAGCGCTACCCGCAGAGCGCCAGCGAGGGCTTCGACCTCATCCTCGCCAACCCGCCGTTTAAGGGCAGCCTCGATGCCGAGGATGTCGACCCCGATCTGCTGCGCACGGTAAAAACCAAGAAAACCGAGCTGCTGTTTGTCGCGCTGATTCTGCGCATGCTAAAAACCGGTGGCCGCGCCGCCGTCATCGTCCCTGATGGCGTCTTATTCGGCTCCTCCAAGGCCCACCAACAACTGCGCCAAACCCTGATAGAAGACAACCAGCTAGAAGCCGTGATCAGCCTACCCTCCGGTGTGTTCAAACCCTACGCCGGTGTTAGCACTGCGGTACTGATCTTCACCAAAGGCGGCGAGACCGACAAGGTCTGGTTCTACGATGTCGCTGCCGACGGCTACTCGTTAGATGACAAAAGAACGCCGATAGACGCCAGCGACCTGCCCGACGTGAAAGCCCAGTGGCAAGCCATCAGCCAGCTACGCCAGAGCAATGATTCAGAGCAGATCACCGCAGCCTTCGGCGACAAGACCCAAAAAGCGTTCATCGTCGACAAGGCAGACATCGCCGCCAACAAATACGACCTCTCCATCAACCGCTATAAAGAAGTGGTTTACGAGGAGGAGGTTTACGATCCACCGAAGGTGATCCTCAAGCGTTTGATGGCGTTGGAGACTGAGATTCAGCGGGAGCTGAAAGAGCTGGAGGGGATGCTGTGAGTTGGCCAACTGTTAAGTTAGGAGATATCTTTGATATCTCCTCTAGTAAACGTGTTCATCAGGAAGATTGGCGGGAGGAAGGTGTTCCATTCTATCGAGCGAGAGAAGTAGTTATTCTTGCTAAAGATGGGGTTGTTGAGAATAATTTATTTATTGAAGAGGCTATGTATGAAGAATACAAAGAAAAATATGGCGTGCCTCAAGAAGATGATATTTTAGTTACAGCTGTAGGAACGCTAGGTCAGACTTATGCTGTAAAGAAGGATGATCGTTTTTATTTTAAAGACGCTAGTGTCATCTTGCTTCGAAAAAAGACCGAAGTAAATATTCCATATATCCTACACGCTTTAAACAGTGTTGATGTGCAGCGGATTATAAAAAAGTCAGATGGGGCGACGGTTGGTACTTATACAATTAGTAGAGCTAAGGAAACCGAAATCCCCCTCCCCCCCCTAGCCGAACAAAAACGCATCGCCGCCATCCTCGACAAAGCCGACAACCTGCGCCGCAAACGCCAACAAGCCATCCAGTTAGCCGACGACTTCCTCCGCGCCGTATTCCTGGATATGTTTGGGGACCCGGTGACTAATCCGAAGGGGTGGCCTATTCAGAATGTAGAAGATGTTTGCACTGACATTGTTGATTGTATTAACAAGACGGCTAAAACAGTTGATTATGAGACGCCGTATAAAATGATCCGAACAACTAATGTACGTGATTATGAGTTGGATTTAACCAACTGTCGTTTTGCTGAAAAGGATGTTTATGAAAAATGGGTGAGCCGATTAGTACCAGAAAAAGACGACATCATTTTTACTAGAGAAGCTCCTGCTGGTGAGGCGGCAATATTTAACTCTGATGAAAAAGTGTTCTTAGGGCAAAGAACTATGCAGTTCCGACCTGATCAATCTGTACTCAATTCATGCTTTCTCTTATACGAAATGATGGGGGGAGGTATAAAGCGTCAGATGGATAAGATGAGCAGCGGCTCTACTGTAAAACATTTGTCAGTACCGGAATGTAAAAAGTTTAAGGTCAGGACGCCACCCTTAGAGTTTCAGAACAAGTTTAAGAAAATTCGAAATAAGATTTTGACACTTCAGCATAGCGAGAGTGACGCGGAGGCACTCCCTATGTTTGATTCAGTCAGCCAAAGTGCATTTTCAGGAGAATTATAAGTGAACAACGAAAATATAGAACAGCTGTTCCATGGACGAACTGAATTTGCCATTATTGGTATGACGGGACGCACAGGTTCAGGATGCACGACAGCAGCCTCTATGCTTGAAAACGAAGCCATTGAATACCCCACATACCACGACACAAAAGTTAACGGGACAGCTTTCTACAAAGACCTTAACGGCAAACGCTACAATATAGTAAAAAAATATGCGGAGCATAACCGAACAGGGTTTTATTCCATAAAAATTAGCGATGTAATATCTGCTTTCCTGTTGCGACTGAATGAAGGTGATTTAGTTAATTTTATATTTGAACATCAACGAGAAACAGTTCGAGCAGATCGAGAGCAGATAAAAGAATGTATAGTGAAAGCATTAATATCTAGGAACAGGTTGATTAGTCAGTATGGCGACATACAGAAACATTTCACGAACACAGAAGAGACCACTCCTGACTTTGATCGCGAATACTTCCAAGGATTTATGCTTAGCATCCGTGCATTTAATGGTTTATTAAAACGGCGTTTAAAGAGCTTGGATGCCAGCCTGTATGTTTCTGTATATCAAGCTGCAGGGGATTCAATTAGAAAAGTAGGCAAGCTAACCCCTGATTACATTAGTAAAGACGTAATTCCCTCTGCAATATTCCTCCTCCCAGAGACCGTCAATAATATTATAAAAATAATCCGGCAATTAAACAAAGCAAGTGATCAACGTACCTTTATCGTCATAGATGCCATCCGAAACCCTCAGGAGGCTCGTTTCTTTAAGGACCGTTACTCAGCATTTTATTTAATGTCCGTAAACGCACCGGACAAGGACAGGAAAGAATACCTTAAAGTTGTCCATAAATTTACAGAAGACCAGTTGATTGAGCTTGACAAGAAAGAGTCAGGAAAATCTTTGGAAGACAAAAAATTGTCCAAAAAGGAGAAAAAAGAAGCTGCGTGGATTGGGCAAGACGTCAAGAAATGTATCGAGATGTCAGACATTCATATTTTCAACCCTCGAAACGAATTAAGAAACAACAATGTGTTGAAGGCACAGCTAGCCTGGTACACATCCTTAATCAAACACCCAGGCTTAGTATCGCCAACCTCAATGGAGCGAGTGATGCAAATTGCTTATACAGCAAAAGCAAACTCCGGCTGCATTTCAAGACAGGTTGGGGCGGTAGTCACAGACGAAAACAGTTCAATAAAAGCCGTGGGCTGGAACGACGTTGCAGAGGGGCAATACCCGTGTTCCCTCCGGTCTGCGGAGGGGCTACTCAATGAATTTGACCCCGAGATCTATAGTGAATACGAAAGAAATAACGATGATTTCAGGAAGCACATCGATAAAAAATACGGTGCTTTAATCGCAAAATCTACCGCGCTTGAGGGCCGGAATTTGGCATATTGTTTTAAAGATGCAAAGAACAATATCAGCGATGAAAGGAACCAAGTGCACACTCGATCTCTGCATGCAGAAGAGAATGCATTTCTTCAAATCGCCAAATATGGCGGCCAAGGGATTCAAGGCGGGAAACTATACACAACTGCCAGCCCTTGTGAGCTCTGTGCAAAAAAGGCTTATCAGCTTGGTATAAGGGAGGTCATTTATATTGATCCTTACCCTGGAATTGCACGCGAACACATCATTAGTATTGGCAACAACCCTCCAGAATTGGTGCAATTTCGTGGCGCAGTTGGCAAGGCATACCATTTACTATATGAGCCAGTAATGTCCTATAAAGACGAGTTAGATTACTTTTTAGACTAAACATAAGAAATAAAATACTCGCCCCCTTCAAGCACCCCAAAGCAGGAACCACCATGGCCGACAGCACAAAATATCTCTTTAACGGCAACAGCTATGGAAAGGGCCGTCTGGTCCATGCGGTGGCTCAACACATAATGGTTCAGCAGGATGTCAACTACAGTGAGTTGAAGGCGCTGTTTGGTGAAATTGAAAACGTCCGTGATCTGATGATAGATCAGGCCGAGGAAAAATTACAAAGACACCCACAGAAATACCAAAAATACCAAGCCACCCACATTAAATTGACCTCTCCCCAGTCCTCTTCTAGAGTTGAGTAAAGGCTCTAGAATAGGGATATCAAGCCATGGCTACACCTCGCAAGACTATTGTCAGTTTGGATGACACGCCGTTTTATCACTGCGTTTCTCGCTGTGTTCGTAAAGCTTTTCTCTGTGGTACCGACGCCCATACGGGGCAGTGCTATGAGCGAATCAAAATTACAAAGACACCCACAGTAAGCAGAACCCAGTAAAGCTCATTGCCATAGCCATCATCTCGCTCCCTCAAGCACTTTTCGACAGAAAATAGGTGAGACGGGGTAAGGTGAAGCGGGGGGCAGGCTTGGTTATGGGGATCTGAGCGGTATCTAGACGTAGTGGATCACGGCTAAGGGGTCAGCCGGTGGTAAAGGTATGTTGATTGAGGGCTATCTAACCAAAGAGGGAGCGGCAGGTTGTTACGCCGTGTCGTCGTTTTCGCTTGTGGTGTCTCTGGTAGTCATTGAGGCTTTCTGTGCTACCCACGGGGCCGGTAAAAAGTTGCTCGAACGAGGTTGTTAGCATCAGCCAGTTTTCTGTCGGGATATTAAGTCGCGTTAGGATGTCTTCGGCGTTGTCGCTGATATAGCCGCGTTTGCTCTTGCGCAGCACTCGCCCCGTTTGGTCGACAAGGCAAACGTAGTCTTTTAGGTTGAAACACAACCCCTTGGGCATCTGTTGACGCTCGTTACCAATGAAGGGTAGTAACTCTTTTGGTTGTTGGCCTTTATGTACGGCGGCTATGCGCAGCCTAATGCTGGTGTGGGCTGATGCCTCAGGTGTCTTCGCCATTTTGGCTCTAACGGGGTTTAAATCCACGTAGGCCATGCAGGCGATGAGGGCGCCTTTATCAAGCAGTGCCTGAGACTTAAACCGTCCTTCCCAGAAGCGGCCGGTGCAGCCATCCTCCTGATTGGCCAGTCGTGCAATCGGCTCATTTAATGCGCGCATAAACCAGCTGATGTCGACTAAGCGACGACGGTACTCTGTGATGATACTGTCGAGCGTATCTCGCTCGTATGATGCAATAGCTTGGCCTCGGGCGAAGCGCTGGGTCAGCAGGTTGCCCTTGTACAATTGATGCCATCGCTCGACGACTTCGCGCTGGCTCCATTGTTGAACTTCATCTTCATCAACACGTAACACCAGGTGAACGTGGTTGCTCATGATAGCGTAAGCGCAGATATCAATGGCAAAGACGCTAGCAAGTTCTAAAGCACGAGACTCCACCCAAGCCCGGCGGTGCTCATAGCTCTCGCCGCTGTATGGGTCGTTGCCACAAAGAAAGGCACGCCGTACGCAGCGAGAGACGCAGTGATAGTAGGCGGTATCGGCTAGGCTGACGAGCTGTTTGCGTGGTGTTGGCATGGGCAGTCCTCCCTGACTTATTTGAGTCTAGGAGCGAGTGCATTGTATGGCAATGATGGCAGGTGCCTTGGTAAGATAGGTCATGAAGCGCACTAGCGCTGGTTGAAAGTTAATGGGGCAGGGATGAGTTTGTGATGAATATCACCGAGAAGTATTTAGAAACGATTAAATCAACCTCTGAATGGCTAACTATTTCAGAGTGGGCTGTTAAGGTCGGTGAGCAGTATCCTGATTTGTTGGCTAAGGCGGAAATAGAGGCTTGTAATCAAGCTAACGATACAACAGGGGTAAGAGAGATTGCGGCAAGGATTAGTTCTGCAATTTCGCGAGGTGCCTATGTTAATGACTTAGATATCGATGCTAGTGAAAGACCGAGGAAAGTAAGGTATGCGACAGCAGAAGAGATCAAGCAACATGAAGCTGAAGAAGTTGAAGATGATGTTGCGCCTCTTCGACGAGATGAGATTATTAAGCGAGATTTAGCATGCTTAACCACACAAGAAAGCTATCGAATTACTGAGCTAGAAACATTGGCGAAGTTACTTAAGCAGTTCTTTTCTTTGGACTTTGAAGTCGATCATGCACAGGCCTTGCTGAATAACCATGCTCACGGTAAGCATCACCCTGATAACCTTCAGTTATTATTAAAAATTCACAACGGGAAAAAGAACAGTAATAATTGGCAACGCTTCACTATTGATGAACAGCTAGATTATATAAGGGTCGCGGTTAGGCTTCAGGGTATTATAGCGAGTCGGTTATCTGTAGAGATGGTTGGAGAAGTTTTAGAGTCTTTGCTGGAAAGACTTAAGAAAGTTTACTAAATAAGGTCGCTGTCAAAGGAAGGGGCGGAATCAACACTAACAGACAAGGTAGTAGAGATGAAAATAGCATTGCCAGATCTCGAAGAACAAAAACGGATGGTTTTCGAGCAAAGTACCCAAGAGGCGATCGCGACGCTAAAGAGTAATCTTAAGGCGCCTACGTCCCCAGCACTTACAGAACTCGACGAAAATGAATTCTCGAGCAAGCACTTACTGCGTGAGCGGGAAGGCTGGGAGGCTCCAGCCCCGGAGATAGTCCGCGCATACTTTAAACAGTTTCAGGATATTTTCGCCGACTATAACACTGACAATAAGCTCGCTGACCTGCTAGGCCTATCAGGTAATCGCCGTATTAGAGAGTTTAAGCAAGGCACGCGCAAAGTGCCGTATAACGTTTGGCGTCACTTCTTGGTATTGACCGGCCGGGTACCGCAGGATGTCATAACAGTGATGGGTTACTTATAAAAATTAGCCCCGAATTTCCAAAACGGATAATAAAAACATCCATAGTTAGCATTAACCAACATCAGCATGGTTTGCTCAATGGTACGGAACTGCATTGCTGGCCTTGCGATCGGCCCTAGAGCAAGTTAACAACAAATGTTATGTTAGGGAAAACTGAGCTTACAAGGATTGTAATATGCCAAGCGTCAACCATGCGCCCAACTGTAATTCATCCCCCCTAGAGTCGGCGTTGCATCAATTTAAGCAGCACCTTGGTGCCATGGGTAAGTCACCAACGGTACATCAAAAGCGCCATATAGAGCTAGAGGAGGGGCTTATTAGCAATCTGGCTCAAGTAGAGCAGCGACTTGAGGAGTATGAGGGCTGGGTTCGTCAGGCGACGGCAAGCGAATTGCGTGAGGAGGGGCATAATAGTAAGCGGCTAGGACGAAATTTAAGGGCCGCGGGGCGTGCAAAGCCCGATGATCGCTGTGATGCGCACGCCATCGTTTCAGGTAAGCATAAATATTCTCGATTGTTGCGTATTACGCTGTCAATGCGACAAATTGGTGTTGATGAGGCGGACAATGGTTGTTGGTTACCGCGGTCGTGGTCTAAGGATCGAAATCATTGGGCGCTGTCACATGCGGTGCCACATAGTAGAATACATCGGAAGTCATATTATCGATGGTTAGAGATTGAGCTACCAATGCGATTGACGTCGAATCAATTGCGTGAGAAGTTGAGGACAATTGGTCGATTGCTACAGCAGAATAAGTCAGAAATACCTTCGTGGGTTAGGGAGTGGGAAGAGTGAAGCTGTTTAGATTAGATAGCCCTGGAATGGATGTTGCCTTTAGCGATGATGAGTTTGCGTTATTTGATTCGCTAGGGGAGGGCTTCATCATGGATTATAGTGAGCATGAGATATTGGCTGATCGATGGGTTGAGCTTGAGGGAGTGTCGGAAATTGAAGATATTTCAGGTATTGATGCGTGCGTTATGCATTCCCGCTTATTCTTGTCGTCGCGATGTGAAACATTGTTCCCTGTGCTGCGCCAATATGGTGAATTGCTACCTTTTACAATCAAAGGCGTGAGGTATTGGAGTTTTAATTGCCTGCGTAAGTGTAATGACGTGGTTAGCTCAAAGACGAAAAGAAATAGCTCGGGTTGCCTGTTATCTTTGAGCTTCGAAGGTACTGATGCTAATGATGGTGAGCTATGGGTCACGAATCTTGATAATTATACCGGCCTATATTGTACTGAGAGCTTTAAAAACCGCTGTGAAGAGGCGGGGTTGCGGGGTGTTGCTTTCAAGGCTGAGGGTGATTGGCTATGAATAATTACTTGCTCTAAGGTATGCTAATCAATGGCATATGGATTATAGGTAGTATAAATTAGATCGAATATATTTATCAGCACATTGCCTGGATATACGTCGGTAACACATGTCGGTTTGTTTGATGGAATACAGGATGTATAAGAGGGGGGGGCAGTGTTTAGTGAGTTATTGGCATTTAAGGAGTTAGTCTCGTCTTTGTATAATTGGCTTCGTGGACGTGGTGCATCATCGGAGAAGGGGGCGAATGGTGAGACTATTGGTGAGCGTTTTATTCGTTTGTTTAAATCACACGGTGTTCACCATAATCAAATTCCAAAGTTCTTTGGGCATAATATATCGCTGGCAGACTTGCAGGATAACGATAGGTTGCTGGATAAATTAACGGATAAGACTTTACAGGACGCTGCGGATTTATTTTCGGTGCGGCGAGAGTGGTTGGACGGAGCATCAGATAAGGTATATAAAGCGCATTATTGCTATAAAATGCCAGAACGCTTTGTCAACTTGATAAACACATTAAAGCAGCGGTCGGAGATTATACATGGTCGTTTTTTTATAGCCCCTGAGTCAAAAGGTTGGCAGAGTTGCCAGTTGGTTATAGAGGAATGTGTAGGTAATATAGGTGATAAGCAGGTTTTTCGTTACCATTTTCTAGATGATGAAATGGACTTTCACTACTGGCGATGTCGTTGCTATTTTGTGTTTTTCATCGCTTATGCAAGGGAGCAGGGGGTCTATATAAATGCCAGTTTGATTACAAAAAGAGATTTTGTTCAATTTTTCGAAGATCATAGAAACATTCCAAAGTTAGATGAACATAGTGGTGGAATGTCTTCGATGGGGCAGCGTATCGATGTTGAACAGTTGATTTATGATACTGATTACCTGACAGAGGGGTTGAGGGGGTTGGCTATTGATAAAACCTTAGCGCTTAATTTGTGGGATGAGTTAACTGATAGCTATCTTAAAGAAAATATTAGGCCACTCACAATAGACTGACCTCTTCAAAGTCCTCTTCTAGAGTTGAGTAAAGGCTCTAGAATAGGGGGTTAAAGCCATGGCTACACCTCGCAAGACTATCGAATTACAAAGATACCCATAGTAAGCAGGCCCCAGTAAAGCTCATTACCATAGCCATTACCTCGCCCTCTCAAGCACTTTTCGACATAAAGAATGTGCGTCAGGGTAGGAGAAAGCGGCGGGCAAGCTTGGTTATGGGGTTCTGAGAGGTATTTAGGCGTCGTGAACTATCACTATATGTCTGGTCAGAGTTAAGCTTTCAAGGTTTTAATTAGGGCTTCAGTTGCCCTAGCCATTGGTTAATGGCGGGGTAATACTCATCCTGCTGATCGATGGTGTTATGCGTCGCCTGGTGATAAACGGCTCTGTCTTTTTTGCCTGGCCAGTGCTGGTATAGCGACTCGGCACTCGCCGTGGTGGTGACTTTGTCGTTACCTGCAATCATGAACAATGTAGGGGGGAGCGGAACTGTATTGCTATCGATAGCGGCTAGGGTATTAAATTTCTGGTTCAGTAGCATATTGACTGGTAGCCATGGGTAGTGATGGCTGGCAACGTCAGCCATGCTAGTAAACGGGGTAATCAACAACAGGCCCCGAATGTGAATGGGCTGCTTGCTTTGTAAATAGATGGCTGCATGTACTGCTACCGCAGTCCCCAGGCTGCGGCCCATAATCACCAACTGAGAGGGCGCTACGCCCTGTGCTAGCAGCTGATCAATAATGGCTTCAGCATCACTAAATAAGGTCGCCTCAGAGGTTGTCCCGCTGCTCTGCCCGTATCCACGATAATCGAAGATATAAAACTCATTCACCTCTAGCTCGCGGGCGTGGTAAAGCATATGGCTACTAGGCTCTGCGTTACCGCCAAAATACAATATTGTCGGCGCGTCGTTATCACTGTGCTGAAAGCTTCGTTGGTAGCCGGCGAGGCGGTTATTATTCGCCGTGATGAATATTGGCTGGTAAGTCGTTCCCCGCATGATCACAGGGTCGTTGATCGCACCGGGGAATAAAATGGCCTTCTGCTTAAAAAAAATCAGGCCACAAAGAACGGCATAGCATGAGCAAGCAATGGTTAGCGTGTAGATGAGTGCGGTCATCTTTGGCATAGGCTTTCAGGGGTAATGCCATCGTCACCATCCATAAGTTTTTTAACACAGATGCAGATGTTATCACCGATGACCCCAAGGGCAGCGGAATCTCCTTCAGTCAGTGAGCCTAGCTCGACTTTAGGTAGTGTTAGTGTGATGGTCTGCTCGGGCTTATCGGTTAAATAACCCCTCACAACTTGTGGTTCGGGCATGTTTGCGATTAAGGACGGTGTGCGCAGAATGCCGAAAAGGCCCGACTTAGCGGGGGCTATGTCGTCGATAGTGAGCTGAAGCACACGATCGGGGGTGCGATCATTGGGCCACTGCCAGTGTAATTCTTGCGTTGCAGCCATAGCACAGGCTCCCGTGAGTAAAGTGATGAAAATGGTAATTATGTTCAATTTTATAGTATTCATAATATTTTAGTGAGCTTCTCACCATGTTTTCTCTGGTTCGACAATTTCAGGGGCGATAATTTCAGCTCGGTATTGATTTTCACTGAGTTTCTTAGCGCCAATATGGCCGCTGCGAATGGCGATATTTCTATCGGGTTTGGCTTGTAATTGTTTAAATAAATTATTGGGCGTATCAAGCCCTGGTATGCCCTCGCTGACAATATTAGCTGTTATAAAGGCCTTTGAGGCATGGCTGGAGCAATTGCTACCCAATATGTTGAATCGGCCTGGTTTCAGTCGTAGCTGACGCCAAAAGTTGTCGAACAAAGCGGCTTCTTCAATACTGGCATCTATAATGAGTAGGGTGGATTTTACGTCATATCGCTTCGCTTCTTCAGCATCCACGTAATAGGGGCGAATCCTCTTCATCACTGCGTAGTCGGCGGCAACCCCCTTCATATTCATCCCTGATCTGTTCCAAGATACCGAGAACCCCCCGCCACTTGCTGGCGCATTATCACCAAAGAAGCCATAGGGCTCGCCATTGCTAAGTATGCAGTCGGCATGTTGTTCTAGTAGCCCGGGTTCGTGATCGGCAGAGTGTTTACCACGGATAATCAATCCGATACGGCGGCTGGCAGTCATTAGAATATCCTTATTCTTATTCCATTAAGATAATGTTAAAGAAATAGGTAGAGCTTAGCTAGACTGTCTTGGCATAAATTACAAAAATATATCTGTTAGCTTAGATCTGTAATATTCGTTGTCATGGCCAACATGCCAATCTCATAGACACCTTCTGTTAGAAGCGTACAGATTAAGGCAATGGGAGGTGATTTTTAGGCGCTCAGTTCTAGATCGAGGAACGCCACATAGTCTTTTTGGTTGAGGTGAATTACAAAGACACCCATAGTAAGCAGAGCCCAGTAAAGCTCATTACCATAGCCATCACCTCGCCATCTCAAGCTCTTTTCGAAAGAAAGCATGTGGGTAGGGTAAGGGGCAGTGAGAATTAGCTATGGGTATGATGAGCTGAGTGGCATGTAAGCATAGTAGGCCGAAACACTAAGCCACCCAGACTCTATCGCAGTAAATCACATGGCTGTAATTGGGGGATGTGTTGCCGATGTTAGTTAGGCAGTACAGCATTCTTCTCCTGGATAATGCCGATACCACTAGGGTCAACATCTGCAGGCCAGTTGAGAGGGGGCATGCTATTGCTGATAGCCGCACCAGCTGCGTCGATGGAGGCCATCTGTAGTTCCGACTCGGGCGATAGCGTTAATGCGAGGCTACCGACGATATCGTCAATCATTTGGCGCAGAGGTTGTAAATTAATTCTTTCGTCGCGTTGTTCCATCGAGCCTGCGCAGGCGTGAGAATAGGTAAATGTTATCTTGATTATCTTATCTTTGCTGACGGGGAAAAATACATTATGGTAGCGGCGACTGGGCACATTGATGGGGTGGATATCTAGCCTTATAGCAGGTACTGGTAAACATAGAATAGGTTGCCAGTTAAGCGGGCCCTGCCAACGGGGGGTGTTTGGGCTATATTCATCATGGCCATGTAAGGCTGTAAGGTAGCTTAACGTTGCAAGCTCGAAGGCCTTTGGGTGGAAAAATGAAATATTGTCTTGAGGCTCGCTGAGGTGAATAGCGCCGATATATATGCTGAGATCAGCCATATAACCGGTGAACCAAGGACCGTAATACCCCCATGAGCGAAAAGCAATAGTCTCTGCTTTCCATGTATTACTGGGTAATACACCATCGTTGTAACCGACTCCACGTAGTTCGTAACGCTTTGATAATATACGAGCCTGCTCTCTATTTCGGTTATAAGGCGCATGCCGTGGCATTGCTAAACTTAGTATATTATCTGCTAGATTGATTTCTAGCTCTTTATTGATGTTAAACGATGGGCCTACCGGGGTAGTTCTACCTTGCGCTGTACGTAATCGTAGGCGGTTATATTTGAGACTATTAAACATTAGAATTTGCCTTTAATTTTGTCATGGTGGCTAGGTAAGTATGCCTCGGTAAGCGTGCTACCAAGTTTAGCGATAGAGGCTGCGGAAGCAAGTGCAGTGAGGAATGTTACAGCCGCCGCCGGTGCTGCTAAAGTCACTCCGCCAGATGCGGCGATCGTTCCGACAGCAGCCATCACCCCCTTGCCGTATTCAAAAGTATCTGCGGCCGCTTTTCCCATGCCATAGTTTGTTTCGTTTTTCCTACGGCTAGCGATGACCTTTAGTTGATCGCTATTGCCGATAACATCAAGTGCATGAGTTTTAGAAAACTTCCGGTCGAATGTCAGCCCGACTGCATTGGCAGCTTGATAAGCTTTGTTAGGCGAGGTTGTGGGGCGGTAAAGGAACGCTGTGTGAGAGTCTAGCTTTATACCTTGATGCGCTAAAATTGCCAAGGCTTGTGTAAGTATGGCGGAGCCACCGAATTCAGAAATCCACGCCACCCCTTGAATATTTTTAGCTTTGTACATGGTTTGAGCTAATAATAGGGCGGACTCGTGAATATCTGAAATTTTCTCGGGTGAGATTGATTGTTTTAAATTTTTAAGTCCACCAATTGATTTTTCTCCAGGGGTATAATGCATGTCAAAGCCTTTTGCATTGACTTGTCGTTCGCCACCTGATGTGGGCATTGCAGTAATACGGGGGAAGCATTTGTCAGCGGCACTATCAGGGCTCTCATGTGCAGAATCTGTTATTGCAACCAGCCGGAACTCTGAGTTTTTAATTTTGTTTTTAGCTTGATACTTTGCCGACCATGCTCCGTCAGTGACTTCGGCGCTATAGAGACCAGGTCTCAGCTCTTCTTTTTGTAACTCGGCATAATCGAGGTTTGCCTCAAGATGTAGAACTTTAAAAGTATCGTCAGGTTGTTTTTCTGCTGTTAGTTTGCAACCAGGTAGAATGACAAAGAACTCTTCAGTGCCACCACGGCAAGGGCTGTTGGGTTTAATAAAGATATTATTTTGATGGAGTCTCCCAGCTGCTAAATCATTAATACCATTAACGCTAAGCTGCGCCCAGTGATTGCCTCTTCGTGCTAGCTTTACCATCTCGTGATAGATTGGTTCAGCTTGTGGGGTGATAGTGACACTTTTTCCAGCATTATTGCCGGCTATCACTAGTTCGCGCTTAACTCGTTTGTCAGAGAACATAACCACATCCGTTTGGTCGCTTTAATGAATGAGAAATTGCTATTCCGCCGATATCATACTCTTATCTTGTCGGCTTTGGCGATTGTCGTTTTAGTTGATAATGATATTGTTTCAGTTGTTGTAGCTAGGTGCAGGGCTCCCTGGCTTTATAATCAATATGTCTTCCTCTCCTTTATCCCTGTCCCCGCGTCGCCATTCAGGGTAGCGCCAGGGCTCCGGCTCACGCTCGGGCTGTGCTTTGGCGGTGGGCCATTGCTCTCGCGCGCTAATGAGTTGTTGCTGCGCACTGGGGCTGAGTTGGCATTCGATACTCTTACAGACAGCATCTCGTATCTTATTCATGTGGGCGAAGCTGTATTTTGCTGGTGCATAACCTAAATAAGAGAAGTTGATAAACAGGTAATGGCGGTCGCCGAGCGGTATGTGAAGTGTGCTGTCTACTTGAGTTTCAGAAAAGGGGAGTGGGGCTGTCGTAAAGTCGCTAAAGTCCTTGCGGGTTTCATAGTAAATCCAAGTATTGCCGTTCTGCTCATGCAGTCGCCAATTGACGGGGGCTTTGACCTTGGCGTACTCCGGTGATGCGGGGCCGCGGGAGTGGGCAGAGCGTAGTACCAGTTGCTCGAAATGTGCAGGGTTAAAGCAGCTCATTGCTTCAGGCATCTGGTCGGTGCGCATCAGGGTGATTGCAAAGGTAATGCTGCCGAAAGGGCGACTGCGCCAGGGGGGGCCGAGTAGCTCCCAGTCACGTGCATGAATGCTTTTCATTGCAGAATCCGACCGCTGCCAGACGGGTAGATGGTTGGTGTTATTGTAGGTCTTATCATCAAACACATTAACGTGTGTTGGCAGATGGTCGGCCTTGAAGCCCTCGTAGTCCATATGCGGGAGGAGGTCCATCGTGATGATTGTGCCGGAAAGGTTGATTTGCACTCTTTCGGGCTGATCGCGGAATGGAATGTAGGGTCGCTTGCGCGAGGCAAAGAGTCGTTTAATCATAGTGTGACTGACCTATATCCTTATGTTAGGCGCTTTTACTATCAGCATTGTAGAGTGTGCTACCTGTAATTACTAGTGACCTTGAACAGTGTGATTAATGACTCGGTGGCGCAAAGATTACGCTGATTTGAGCTGAAGCCAATACCCAATTTTGAGGGGGGTAGCATATGACGCGCCTGGCTAGGGCAGCGGCATGGGGAGTTACAAACGCATTACTTACCATTACCCAACTAGAGCTTGGTTTGCTCAATGGTACCGTACATCACTACCATGTCGCATAAGATCAATTTGATGTGTTTATAGGGCAGTGAGGATGTGGGGCTTAATAAGTAAGTGGTTAAGTAAATAGCGTATTACTTAACCATGCCTTTATATTGGACTTAGGCAGCTTCAGTATGCTTTCTCGGCGATTCAAATAGCTCTTTCCGAACTTGCATCAATAAATAGCCGAGACGATTTTGGCCCGTTCCGTCGCCAGGATCTCCCCAGTAATTATCTTGATTGGTTAACTCAACTAAGTGACGGTTGGCAGTATTCATTAACTTTGTACGTAGGTTTGGATGTTGGCTAAATTTAGCAGTTAAACCTTCAAGCATAATGGCCTCGCGTATAGTCATCCAATCAGATCGACAGTGCTTAGCATTTATATTATAGGCGTATTGTTTTGCTAGAATTGGTGTTTCACACGAGCGTATTTCCTCCTGCAGTTCCAGTTGACTGAATTTTTGTGCCTGATAAAAATGCTCTACACTAGGCCAAATTTTATTTCTTAGAAATATGGCATGCTCTGAGACGTTCGTGAATTCTCCCCAAGGTTGGTCGGCATGGTAAAAGTGAATGGTGTCACTTGAGGCTTCTGATTCTAATGGTAGGTTGTGCCCAAGTTTGGTGTTTTTTGTTTTCAAATATTCAGAGTTTTCAGGGCGAATATTGGGGTGAGTATTGACGCTTGAAACCTCAATACCGTGCTTTTTTAAAAACGCTTTTTTCCTAGGGTTGTTAGAGACTAGTCGAACAGAATTTATATCTAGCTGCTTCAGAACAGCAATGGATTCAACGTATGATCGAACATCCTGGGATAAGTTTAATGCATCAAACGCCTCTGCTGTATCTAGCCCGCCTTCTTCCATTAAGCTAACTGCTTGAATCTTTAGTGAAAGGCCATGGCCCCTGCCTTCTTGATGTTGATATATTATAAGACCTGAACCTTCGCTAGCGATCATCTTCATCGCTTCCTTCAGTTGATCAGCGCAGTCGCAATCTAATGCTCCAAACACTTCGGAAGCACGGCATGAAGAATGTACTCTAAATAGTGTATTATTAGAGAGTTCGTTAATGTCACCCATGCAAATCAAGCTAATATTTTCGTTTTCCATGTCATACATACGAAAATCACCTACTGAAGTAGGCAACGTACACCAATTTTTTAATTCGAAATTCATTATATTATCCTTAATTTAATCAATCCTTTTTGTTACAGCAGTCATTGAATAAGAGTCTGCTGAACCGCGACGATTATGAAGAGAATGTTGTGTTGCGTCAATAATCTTGCTGGTTCGCGTCAATTAATATGGTGGTCGGATGTTTGGGGTATGGTTTTTCCTGGGTTTGAGTTAACTTGATAAGGTAGCGCACCCTGTTATTCCTCAAAAACACTAACCCACCAACATTAGACACGCATAATGACTTTAGACGAGGGACGGATAGGCTTTAATTAGAGTGGGTGGCTTGGTAATTCTGCCGATTGAACAGAGCCCTATTTCGCATTTTTATTAACTTGACGAAGGAATAGTTTGCGAATGAATCGAGCAGTGCAGGGGATGTTAGAATGACCGGCAACCAGTAACGCAAACCCTAAACTCGTCAGTTTCAAACCACAACAAGTTCAGGGGGATCAATTATGCAGTTATATTGTCGCTAAAGTAGGGGTTAATGAGTGACTATCTTAGGCAGTTCTTTAGCGAGATCTACCCACGCCTGAACGTCTTCGAATAGTGGTAGTTCATTGATTAGAGCGCGGTTGTCATTCACCTCTGTCAATGAAATATACAGGTTGTCCAAGTTCCGCTGAGCCAGTTCAGGCACACTGTCTATTCCTATCAACTCAAGAAGATTAGCTAGCTCAGGATTGATCCCTTTAATTCGTGTCAGATCCGCAGTATTCACCCAGGTTAGTATCAGTTTTTCGCAGATACCGGTTTTTTGGGCGATGTCTTGTCGCCCTTTTCTGGTTGAGCCTTTGGTTAGGAGTTGCGATAAAACGAAAATCCCCTCAGCTTCTAACTGTTTTGCTTGATCAGGAGTTACACTTTTGATCGCCTGTGTGTGCGGATATTCAGTGAGTACGCATTCGAGATTGAATGCATTTGTGCCATTGTACACCCCTTCAACCTTATAGCTGTACGATGTAGTATGGCCGTCATAATCAGTGACGTAGCGACTTACCGTGGCAACGTACGGCACATCGCAAACACCGAGCCTGACGATAGCATCCGCAATAACGGTGGTATGAGGTGGAGCCGTAACCGGGAACCTCGCTGTAAAAGACTGTGAGTCGGAGCTACTTTCGCTGCCGCCTTTGGTAAAGGACATTTCTGCAGTTATCGTGGTTTCGTTTTCCGCTATAAAGGGAACGCCGGCAGTAAACGTCGTCGACATACTCGCTGTAAAGGTATCACTCCACTCAACGCTCTTACTTGTTTCGATGGTTTTGTTGACGGTAAACTCCATTTCCTGATCAATAGAAGTCTTGTTGACAAGCTCCTGTTGGCCAATCGAAAAGGGCTGCACTGATGTTGTGAGTGCATCGAGATCAAATTCGAGGTCGCTAATGATTTCTTTACTGACCGTGGCAGCCTTCTCAAGCGTGAAATGTGTGTATTCGCCATCTTCAGGTAGCGGATCATACTTCAGAAAAACAATGGAGCCTTCCATTGATTTTACGCTGTGACCTGCACAGTGTAATGACACTTTATTGTTAGCTTCTGTTTTAAAGGTAAACTTGTGTTTGATTTCTCCCTCGTACGGAAGCCCTATTGTTGATAGAAAAGTCCAGCCGTAACCGAAATAATGATCTGGGTGGCAGTAGGTACTATCGGAAGCAAATAGATAAAAGTGCTCGCTGTCCAATACTTCGATGGTGAAAAGGCCTTCCTCTTTTGGTATCTCGCTGTCTGCACGATAATTATAGTCAGGACGGTGCTCGAGGTAACAGCCTTTAAAATCTTTGAGAATAAAGGAATCACCGCTGTATAACGTTAATTCATCGGAAACTACGAGTGGCTGATCAAATTTTTTGATGGTTCTCTTCGGGCGGTGGCGGATAAGATCGGTTTTGATTGGTTGGCTAAAATTATCCAGTATATTGATTTCTTCAGGCATAATAATCCATTAAATTAATTTGTTTTTATTAAATAGGAAAGCTTTTGCTCTCCACACGTCCGTGTTGTTGCCCTATCAGGGAACTTGGCACTGCTGTTACGCGGCCATGGTGCCGGAGCATAGTAATACTATTTATGATAAATAGCCAAATTCATTGGTAAAATATCACTGATTCGCTAGTCTAGCGATTATAGACGGGCCATATATTTTTCGGTGGTTTGCCAAGAACTTTATTTAGCTCCGTTTCTTGATGTATTTGTAAAGAATTTCGTATTGTATCTATTTCTCATAAAGGACGATGTAATGAAAATTGACGTGGCTGGGTTGAGCCTCACTTCCTTGAATTTTAGTGCAATGAGGTAAGCCTGAATCAGCTCAGTGAAGCTAGCGCCATCATCATTATGCCAGGATTAGAAGCGTTATGAGCAAGGTGCAAGAATACCCTCTTTTGAATTTCCTAATTCGTATGGACAGGCACGACCAATTACCACAAGATCAATACAATACTCTTTAATGATGGGGAGCCTCCTGGTACACCTACTTGAGGAGGTCGCTCATCTCATAGATGGTCTTCAGGTAGTTATCAGAAATAATCGAAAGTATTCACAAATAACGTACTGATCATCTATTTTTGCAAAAGCCGACAATGGCATCGGGATATTAATCTCAAACATTGCCATGCGACTTTCTTGTTTAACCTCATCTTCACTCCAAGGTTAGCTGATATAGCGAGTATGCTGCTGTGTTACCGATACAGGCACCTCCTCGCGACCAGTGATATTAACCATCAAGGCTTCTCCGTCACCTTCTATCGGGTAACAGTCGAATTTAAGGCCTGTGTAGCTCTTGTCGCCAAGATTATTTAGGTGGTTGGCAATATTGTGAATATTCATGTTTGTTATCTTTGAATTATTATAACTTTTAGGCCAGGTATAGTTAGAACGTAATAACAAAAACACCCATCACCACCATGTCGCATAAAATCAATTTATTGCGTTCAGAGGGCAATGAATGTGGGTGTCTTGTTAGGTCTTGGGGCGTAACGTGTTTATTTACCGAAATTAGGCATATTTTTGGCTTCTAAGGCGCTGCCTGGAGCGAAGTCGCTAGCGGGGGTGTCTACTCTCGTTACATTCCACGTTGTAATCGGTTGATTAAAAGTGGCAGCTTCACCGAACATATTGTACATGGACCTCACCTTTGAAGTGTCCCAATCGCCAATAGGCTGGTTGAAAGCGCGTGTTCTAGAAAACATTTGAGCGGTTTCAGTCACGCTGGAGGTGTCCCAATCACCAATGGGCTGATTAAAGGCGTCAGTAGTACTAAACATTGCGAGCATATTCTTCACCCTTGATGTATCCCACTTACCAATAGGTTGGTTGAAAATGGTGGCTCCAGCAAACATGCCTATCATGGTCGTCACACGAGAAGTATCCCAATCGCCAATTGGCTGATTGAACGCTTTGCAGCCCATAAACACCCCGTCCATGTTCTTCACGTTGGAGGTGTCCCAATCACTAATTGGCTGATTGAAAGTGTCCTCATACTGGAATAAATTTTCCATGCTTGTGACGTGGGAGGTACAGAAGCGAAGTTGATCATTCAGTGCACGAATACTTTTGATTGTTTGGTTGTTAACAACAGCGTAAGTGATGTTGTTGAGTTTAAATGTGGACCCTACTTTTTTATCGAGGCAAGTCACAGCCTTGCTACCCTGTGAGCTTGTATGTGGTCTGTTTTCTTGAGTGCCCCGTTCAGAAGTAACTCCATGGCAGCCCGGTAATAAGATCGCTAGCAAAGGAATGATTAATAAACTTATTTTGTTCATTGCACTCAAGCTCCATAGGGTAAAGTATTCATATTGATTATATTGTATCTATCAAATCGGGAAGTAATTGGTGCTATGTCAAGATATCCTTCTACCACTAGGCAATACCCTAAGAATTACAAAGACACCTATAGTCAGCAAGGCTCATTGCCACAGCTATCATCAAAGCTTCTCAAGCACTTCTCGACAGAAAACATGTGAACTGAGGTAAGGGGAGTGGCAGGTAAGTTTGATTGCGAGAATCTGAGCAGTATTTGGGCGCAGTGAGTCACTTCTGAGGGGGAACCGGTGCTAAAGGAATTATATGACTTAGCACTGTCGATTTTCATGCAGGGCAGTGTGATGAGTATCATCGTAGTTGGATTGAATCTCGATTTTCTATCTGGCCATACTTGTGTAGTTAGAGGAAACGTTTGTTGTGAGTGATAGCGCTGGCCTGTCGTGAGTTTTTACAATAAATAAGTTGCTTGTATATTCTTATTGCTTCTCTAGTGCGGTATTGTTTACTATTGACGCTAGTAAAGCACGGTCGCTTACTTCGTTGAAATGCTTGTTTAAAAAGCATTGTTTTATAACGGGATTAGTTAGCGTAAGAATGTAGCGCTCCAATAACAAAGATAACGACACGGTTATGTCTGTATATAATCTTAAGGATAAGGACGGTAACGAATATAGCATCAGCCTGGGGGCTGGTAGCCAGTGGCCAGATGAGAGCAACCTTGCTCAGTGCCCGATTAAAGGTCAAGCACAGCTGGAGCGTTTTAAGCCGTTACAATTACACAGTGCAGTTCATTTTTTCTACCACGGTTTTGCTAAGAGCTTTCTCTACCGCAGTTTAGCAGAGCGTTCGACATCCCATGCTTATAACGGTCGATCGGATTTGTTACCTTTCTGCCCCAAGCAGGCGCTCGGCGATGCCATGGTGCATAGCGAGCTGATCTTGAAATCGGTTGAGTCGAGTTCGTCACTGCAGCCAGAGTTGGCACAGCGAGCGTTGTTGCGGGTAAAGATTAGCAACACCTGTCACGATATTATTGTCTCGGAGCAGGTTTACGGTCGGTTATTGGCGGATCTGATGGCCAGGGAGAGCGAACTCAACAAGGGCTTGATTTATACCGGTGCCTTGATGTCCGGTGTGGGAGAGGCTGCCTGGGGCTTGGCGGTGTGGTTGAAGGATGTGACCGACTTGGTTAACCCGGTGGTGCGAGCGAGACACCTATTTCGTGCAACGCAGGCGGGCAGGGGGAGCGAGCACTTCGTGGCGAGTTTTGGCGAGAGTCTGGCTGCTTCTGAATGGCGGGAGTTAGTCGAGGTATTAGGTTTCGATCCGAGTCAGCTTAATCGTCAGCAGTTACAGCAAGTGATGATAGCAGCGGAGGTGATTTACGCCGATGCGTCATTAAGAGGTGATCTAGAGCGCTTCGCTAAAGACTATGCTGATGCGCAGCATGCGATTGAATACACCAACATGGCCGGCGTGGCAGTGTTTGAGCTATTACTGACCTTGCTGTTGCTCGCCGCTGGTGGCGTCGGTGCGGTAGCCAATGCCGCAAGTAAGCTGCGCCAGCTGGTAAAATTTACCCAGCTCGGCGAGTTGCTGTTAGCGTTCGCCGAAAGCGGCAAAAAGAGCAAGCGGCAACAGAGCACAGGCTACACAGGCACTGATACGGTCAGTTTTGAGGACTTTGAGGCTGACGGAGAAGCAGGGGGGGCGGCGCGCCCCGTTGTGGCAGTACCGGCAGTTAGGCGAGCGCAGCCGGTTGAAAGTACAGGGAGTAATAATGATAGGCCACTGGAGGGACGTGTTACTCCAAACAAAGCAATTCAACCTAGCAGTTTAGTCGAAGCCAAAGTCATTTTAGCGAATCGGCGTAAACAGCTTGAAGCAAGCGGTTACAAACCAAAATACTCGGATCAAGAGCTCGCTCATCTTGCACAGCATGGGGAGGTGGGCTCAGAGCGCTTCCAGGTTCGATTTATGGAAACGCAACATTTGTCCAGCCATGATGCCCCTACGGAGCACCTCAGCGGCGCTTTGGGGTTGAATATGCAAAGCGTCAACGGCAAAGGAGCAAAGTACTGGTCGACCAGTTTTGACCAGCTGGAGGATAAAGACTCAGACCCTAAACTGATCTCCGAATCATTAGGTTTGGATTACAACCCTAATGTAGATTATACATTGGTCATTGTAGACACGGAGAAAGCAGTTCCACTGACCGGGGTGAAGAGTGTCCCGGCGACCTTTGAAAAAGTAGGTGAGTTTGCGAATACGGAATTACCTGATGATTTCACGAAGGCTTTTACCGACAAAGCCATGACGCCTGCGTTTCAGGCCGATTATGCTCGCCATTATGAGGCCGCAGCGGACCAGGGTTTTTTGGAAAGCAAATGGTCAAGAAATACTGAGGACTTCGATGACTACCTAAGAACCACCGACATGAAACAGGCGGATATCGACGATATGAAGCTGCGCATGCTAATGCATGATAAAGTTGGTAATAATCAAGACTATTTGGGCAACGGTTTGACCAAAGACTTAAACCCTAATAGCCCCAATCAGTTCGGCGCAGTGGAAACCTTGAATTTTGAGCGCAAAGAGGTGAGTCTGAAAGAGCTTAGCGAGGCCGACGCAATCATTATTATGCCAGGATTAAAACCGTTATGAGCAGAGTACAGAAATACCCACTTTTGACCCCCCTAAGCCGTATTGACCGGCATGACCAACTGCCACAAGGCGTGGTGGAATTGGGGCGTTTTTTAGATAGCAGACCGCAGCTACGAGAAAGGTTGTACCTGTTAGTAAAACACGAAGACCATTTGGCTCTTTTGATCTCCTACCATTCAGGCCCGAAAAATCAGTATTACTGCAAGCAGTACGACCTTCCTCTTAAAGCCTTAAGTTGGTTTCCTTGGGCCCTTGAAGAATTTCGTAAACCGCCCGCAGAAGGGGGGTTGCATGCAGGAGCAATGACAAGCAAGGATATGGATGTCGATGGTGAAATGCTTTGCGTGCAAAGTACTACAGACGGTTATGCGTTGGTTAATAGGTCTCGCAACAAACAAGGCACAGCATCAAACTATGATCCGGTGGATATTTCTCTAAGCTGGACGTTTTTGTATGAGCTTGGCTTCCTTGCTTTATGGCGCTCGCTGGGTGAGAAGTACGAGCGTGGTGAGCTTTAAGAAAATAATTAATCAATAACTCTGCGTCATTAATCGCTGTTAAAAGTTATAAGCTGTGACGAGCCATATATATAGTCAATAGTTGGTGTGCAGTGATTGTCCCAGAAAAAATAGATATTGCTATCGGTGTACCTACGGGGTTTGTGTATTTAGGTGAGGAGTTAGACAGCTTTTCTAAGTATCAGCAGACCTACTTCTTATTGAAATATTCAGGGTTGTTGATTATATCTAAAGAAAAAGAGAGGCGATTTCATAAAGGGAAATACTCGAAATCACAATTTTGCCTTCCATACTCCGCGATTAGCTGGCTTATTAATTCTATTAATAATTTTTATACATCGCCTTCAGAGGGTGGGCAGCATGCAGGTAAGATTGATATGGAGGCTATAATTGATGGCGAGCATCTGTTGTTAAACCGAGTCGTAAGCATTGACGGTACAGGTTATTCGGGGTTTAGCCTGAATAACTTAAGTCGAAAAGTCTATGGGGCGAGCGAGAATAGTAGGATGAGACAAGAGGTTTCATTTACAGGTGAGTTTTTACAGCGCAGTAACTTTATCGGTTTATTATCTCGTTTGTGACGGGTGCTGCCACCAAGGAAAGCACGCCATGCGCAGGGAGAAAGCGAGGTGGTAATAGGTGGTATCGGCTTGTCTGATACCACCGTATGCGGGGCGTTATACTATACGCCTTTTTAGAAAGACCAAAACACCAAGAAGGCTTGCAGCTTGAATGATGAGCATTAAAAATATCATTGGATGATCACTGCCTTTGTCTTGTAAAACAGCATAGCCTAGCGGAAATAGGCTAGATAGTGTGTAGCCGCCGCCCAGCATTAAAGCAGACCAGGCACTGCATTCTTTGTAGTTTTTGGTCAGTTGTAAGGGCATCATTAGAGAGTATGAGAAAACAGCGCCACAGCCTACCCCTGTCAGTAGTAAGCCAAGAGGAATGTTTCCGGGGAGAGATAAAGAAATCACCCCTAAAAGAACGAAACCGGCTGAGATATATTCCCCATGTTTTGACCCCAGCTTTTCAAGTAAAGGCGGGAATATCAAGCTCCCAACCAACTGAAGGAAGCTAAAGAGGCTGAAATAGTAAGTGGCCAAAGAGTAGTCGTTCGTTTTGTTCACTAGAAGAGGTGTCAGCCAAGCCATCAATGAAAAGGTTAGCCCGGCCTGTAACGCGAAGAAAATAACGAGAAAATAAACGGTGATGTTTTTCTTAGGAATCGTATAGTCACTGTTGGTAGGTGATTGGCTGTTACTGTTATCGGATTTTATATTGAGCCAAAACATAGCGGACAAGATGGAGAGAACACCCCATGTTGCTAGGCTAAATGGCCAGTCTGCTGTGCCGCTGGTATAGAGCCAGCCAGATAATGATGCACTCAAGGCAGCGCCTAGCCCAATCGAGAATGTAAACACGCTCATGCCGAGGGTGGCTTTATGTGCAAGGTGTTTTTTTACAAAGCCTGATATCAATGGGCCTAGGGCGGCAATGGCTACGCCTGAAATAATAGCGCTCACTATCAATGTGATATAGCCGGGGGAGTAATAACGCATAATCATGCTAATACCCTGTATGAACAGTAATGCTGAAATCGCTTTTTCAATATGAATTTTCTTAATAATCCATACGGATATCTGTGAAAATAAACCCATGCATAAAATGGGGATTGAATACAAAAAGCTTACGCCTATAGAGCTAGCTTTCAGTTCATCAATGAGGGCAGGCATTAAGGGTGAAACTGATGTCATTACTGTGCGAAGGTTGATAGCGCCGATTAGGATTGCGGCCCAAATTAACCAGCCAGCTTTGGACTGCATATTTAATTCAGGCAGCATGAATGAATCTGTAGTTTTATCCATAAAATCAATTCTTTAAATTATTAAGGTTAAGGCCGTAACGGTAGGCTCTGATATGATCTGTTTAATAAGCAGATTTAAGCTTTTCACATAAGGAATATTGAGTTAGTAGTAGTTCGACTTTTATGTGTTGTTATTTGCTTCGCTGGGTGTGTTTTTTAGCGTCGGGGACTTTAACATAGGTTAATGAAAATTTACAAAGACAATTAATTGCAGAAGAAGAGTATGCGAAGTTAAGTTGAATTCACTGCCATCATGCTACCTTCTCAAAAGCCTTACGACAGACACTATGTGGGTTAAGATAAGAGGGTGTGGTGTGAAAATCTTAACGGCATTTGTAGTAATCCGCGCGGTGTGTCGTAAATAATTACAGCTGTCAGACAATTGTTACTTCAAATTATGCGAGTGTTGCGCTAGTGTGTGGTGAAAATACAAAGGAGTGGTCACTAAAATATTGTTGCGAGCTCGCAGTAAGCTTTGCTAATAGCGTTTAAAGGCTTAATGTTGTGCCGTTAATATAGGTGTGGGTAATAAAATAAAAACAGTTGAGCAATACATTTAATAAAGGAATTATTTTATGAAAAGGATATTACTAGCAGCGTTGCTGTCCGCGGGGCTGTCAGCGGCCGCTTTTGGCCAGACCGTTATCAAGTTTGCCCATGATAATAGGGAGGATATTTTGGAAAATCCCGCTCATGCCTTTGCGGGGACATTTAAAAGTATTGTTGAGGCGGAGAGTAATGGCCAGATTTTGGTGGAAATGTACCCCATGAATCAACTGGGTTCAGATAGGGAGCACCTTTCAATGCTGCGTAAGGGAATCATCCAGGCAACGCTCACATCGAGTGGGGCCATGGGTGATAGTTATCCGCGAATGGAGCTAATCGACTTACCCTTTGCCTTTAATTCATCTGCCGCAGCGTATCGCGTTTGGGATGGCCCTTTTGGTGATGCTTTGGCTGCCGATATGGAGGATACTTTGAAAGACATCAAAGTTCTCGGCTTCCCCGATAGTGGCGGTTTTTATTCATTTACTAATTCCAAAAGACCGATAACTAAGCTGGAGGATTTTGAGGGAATAAGACTCCGTACGATGAAGGTGCCGGCGCAGCAGGTGATGGTTAATTCTATTGGGGCGCAAGCCTATCCTATGAGTTGGGGAGAGCTCTACACGGGCTTGCAGAGAGGGATGGTAGATGGCCAGATGAACCCACTATCGACGATATCGGTGGCTAAGCTCTATGAGACTCAGAAGTATCTTACTGTCACTAATCATCTCTTTACCCCTTATGTTTTTAGCATGAATAAAAAGCTTTATGACAGCATCAACGAGGAGGAGAAGAGAATTATAGCACGTGCGACTCGAGCTGCGACGGTTGCAGGGCGCGGTGTGGCTCTTGCGATTGAGAACTCTAAGACCAAGGGGTTGCCTTATTTAGCCAAGAGAATGAAGACCCACACACTGTCGCAAAAAGAGCGGGAGAGAATGCGGGCAGTGTCACAGCCTGCAGTTAAAAAGATGCTTGAAGAGGAGGGCGATAATAACATGAAACAACTGCTGTCGGTTTATCTCAGCGAGATTAACAAGGCGAATGCGCAGTACTAGTCGTCTTGATCGAAGGCTTAGTGCTATCGCGGGCTAAGCCTAGAATGACAAAGGTTCCGATGCTCAATGGCGCCCAGTAAAGCTCGTTGCTATAGTCAGCTTGTCACTCTCTCAAATACTTTTCGCCAGAAAGCGTGCGGATCGAGGTAAGGGAAAGCGAGGTGGCAAGTGTGATTATGGGTTCTGAGTGGCATTTAGAGGTAGTGGGTCACGGCTGAGGGTTTATGCCGCTTTGGTGATATAGCGTATGGTACACGGTGGCATCCATGCCAAACTTATTAAATACCTTTAAATATTATGTTCAATTGTTTCAATGAATCGCCTTTTGATAGTGTGCAAGTTATCCCTCCGTTATCTTGGTCACAGATTCCACCATACACGTTGCTGCCTGCGCTATTGTTTACATTATCTACGTGGCCGTTCCCGCTGTCAGTTTGTAAGCTGGTCTCAATGTTGACTCTTCCATTTGCTCGATCTTGAGGGGTTATTTGATAAACAAGATCGGTATATTTTTGTATGGTACCCAGCCCTTGTGGAGCCCATTGTCCTTGATAAGAAAATGCATAAGAAGTGTAGGGGTTAAGTTCTGTTATTACAGTTTTGTCAGGTTCAATTGTTGCTATGACCTTAGAACCTGCTTTAATTGTTACTTCAACAGATGTTGTGTTGGTGATATTTGTATTGTAAGCCAACGCATTGCCGCTAACTAAAGTGGCTAATGTTAATATTAAAAGTTTTTTATTCATAACAAGCTTCCTTGATCTTGATTGATTTGCATTGTTGCATAGTAAAAAATTCTAAACAAGGCGTTAAGTTTTTTGCTTTGCATGTTTTTTAAATTTATATATTTAATGTAGGCTGTAATGTTAGCGTCATGCAGGCGTGATCATAAACTCTCTCTAAGAAAGCACTAAGGCGAAATACTAGGCGAAAATGCTAAGTCACTCGCATTAACCAGACTTCTTCCGTTTAGCCGGGTGCGGCAGCAATCAAAGTTGGCGTACGATAAGCTGTGTTTGTTACAATATTTTTAGATGGCGTTTATTACTCGCTTAGTTTTATTGAGCTTGATAATATTTTAGAAGATGGAAAACAATGTGGTTGAGATTGACGTATTTGTTTGCGATTTTATTAAGGTCGAACAAGGAGAGTAATACGATGCCTAAAGATATTGAGTTAAGTACAGTGATACTTTGTGCTAAGCAGCTTGACAACCGTGGACACTATTTTAGCTTGGGAAATGGCATTACGGTTAATAAATCTTCTGGTAAAATAAGGATTTATGAAAATGGATATCAAGTCTTCAGCATTAAAGCCACTATTGCAGGCAGCTCTCTTAGTGTCGACTATCCAAAAACAGTAGCTGGCGAAGAAGGGAGAGGTTGGGGGATTTTGGGTATGCTATTGGCCTTACGCCATGCTTCGCATCAGAATTGTTCGACTGTGATCGCTGAAACGCAATTCGAGTTAGGTTCATATGCCTATTGGGAAAAGTTTGGCATAACTCATTCAAGGCAACGAAATATACAGAAAGCTATTATTGGTGCCATGTCTTGGGTGAAAGGCAATATAATTCAACCAAGTGTCGACGGTACAAGTCTGATGATGATTAGGGACAAGTTAACAGGTTCGGTTATCAAACCTAAGCGAAGGCTTTCAAATAATTTTTAAATTTGAATCCATTACGCAGGAAGATGGTAGCTCGACTTCTGGAATCTCTAGTAGGTCGCTGATTTTTACGTAATCTACAAAATACTAAGCCACCCACATTAGTTGTTGGCTCTATCTCAAATGTTTTCATTTAAAGTAAGATGATATAGAGCCAACTTAGTCAGTGATGTATTGATATTAAGGCGTAACCAAAAAATACTGCTTTGTGAAGGTTGTATTTATGTATGGATCGTATAGCCAACGAAGAAATTACAAAGACCAGTGAAGCCCACCTTCATAGCCGTCACTCTTCGACAGAAAATATGTGAATTCAGGTAAGGTGAAGTGGGTGGAAAGTTTTATTATTTTTAACACTCTCCCTATAAATGTAAGCCCTTTTCATTGTTTTTTTGTGTCTCCTTGAGGTGTTTAATAATTTTTGTGGCGACTTTCTTGGCTGAGGCAGGGTTTTGACCCGTAATTAGGCGGCCATCAACAACAACATTTTCAGCCCACGATTTAGCATAGATGTGGTCTGCGCCTATCTCTAGTAGTTTATCTTGTAACAAGAAGGGCAGAATCTCAGTTTGCCCGATATCGGCCTCTTCATCGTTGGTGAATGCGGCTATTTTTTTACCTGCAATGAGGTAACTTCCGTCTGATAGCTTCACATTGATCAGGGCGGCTGGCCCATGGCAGATGGCGGATACAATGCCATTGCTTTCATAAATAGCCTTGGTGAGGCGGTCGACGTGTGCGTTGTTTGGAAAGTCCCACATTGTGCCTGAGCCGCCGCTGTAGATCACGGCGCTATAGTCTGCAGGGTCAATATTCTCTATGGGAATGGATTTGATGACCTTAGATAGTAGCTCTGGGTCTTTCAAGAAGCGGTTGTTGTATTCGTCTTTGTCATCGTAGCTGCCAGGGTCAATCGGGGCCATCCCGCCTTGAATACTCGCGATATCAGTAGAGTAACCGGCGTCAGTCAGTTCGTAATAGGGGTGGGTGAGCTCTGGCAGCCAAAATCCTGTTTTTTTCCCTGTGTCTCCTAATTGTGAGTGGCTGGTTAAAACGATCAGTACCTTGGCGTTATTTTTAGCGAAGCTACTCGAAGAGTTGAGCGTGATAAGTAATGTTGCTATTAAATGGATAAGAAGTTTCATACTGTTCCCTAGTTTTGTTTTGTTTGTCTCGACGTCAAGATACCATCCGTTATCTTGACGTCAAGACATATATTTGTGATCATCGCTGTGGATATATAAGACTTGGAAATAAAGTGGATAAAGTAGATGAGATTATTGAACAGTGGAATCAAGTCAGGCCTGATTTAGATGTTAGCTCTATGAGCTTGGTCGGGCGTTTTAAGCGCATTACGCAGCATCTTAGTCAGGAAATGACAAAGACCTTTGCTGAGTATGGCTTGAATGCTGCGAGTTTTGATGTGCTGGCGACGCTACTTCGCACTGGCCCGCCTTATGCGCTTTCGCCCAATGACTTGCTGGCGACCATGATGGTAACGTCAGGTACGATGACGAATCGAATAGACCAATTGTCAAAATCAGGTTTGGTCGAGCGCATGCAGAATCCCGATGACGCACGTAGTGTTATTGTGTCGTTAACGGAGAAAGGTTTTGCCATTATCGATTCGGCGGTTACTGCGCACGTAGCAACCCAAGATAGGTTGACTTCAGGTTTAACAGAGGAAGAACATAACACCCTAAATAAGTTGTTAAGGAAATTTTTAGGGAGTATTGAAGAGTAGTCATCAAAAATATAAATTAAAGTTACAGAAATACTTAACTGCCCACGTTAGACGGACCTCTCTCCAGTACTCTTCTAGATATGATACAAGACTCTGGGGGAGGGCCTTAGTTCGTCTCTACACTTCGCAAGAGTAATGCCTGCGTTTTATCGCTGTATTCGTAAAGCCTTTCTTTATGATGCTGATGCTTACGCGGTGCCGCCCTATGAGCATCGCCGTATCTGCGCCTCGACTGCCCGTGTTGGTCGTGGGTTTCGCGATCGTCAGAAAAGAGCAACACTGTGTTCTATCTTTCAACATTGCTGAATTAAATTAAATGATTAAAATGGGTCTGAGGTTGCAGTTTCCCTTAGTCAAATTAATTAACGATCATTTTGAGGGAATATGAAAGCGGTGAGTTTTTATCCATAATTCTATCTGCCGCAGGTACAGCCGTTACTGTTAGTATTGCGCCTAGTTCATTGTTTGCTGCCACAAGAGAGAATCCTATGAAAATATTAGCTTTAGTTTTTGATGAGTATGAAACCTTAGATCTTCATGGTCCCATAGGGGTGTTGGGGCATATGGAGAATGTTGATATAAAGCTGGTGGGTGATAAGGCTATGGTGACGTGTGCTCATGGACCTAGAGTTGTCACAGACATGGATCTAGAGGATACGTATCCGTGCGATTTGTTTATCATTCCCGGCGGCTTAGGGACTCGAAAGCTAGTCGACGATAAGAAGTTATTGAGTTGGCTTTATCAACAGGCGAAGGTATCGGAGAAAGTATTTTCAGTCTGTACCGGCGCCGCCTTATTGGCTCGAGCTGGCATCTTGGATGGGGTGAGTGCTACGACCAATAAGATGGCTTATCAGTGGGTAACGAGTTTATCGAATAAGGTTAACTGGCAGCCTAGTGCGCGCTGGGTAGATGATGGCAAGTTTCTTACTTCTTCTGGCGTATCTGCTGGCATTGATACAGCGCTTTTTTATATTCAGCAAATCAGAGGAAAAGGCGAGGCGAAGTGTATTGAGCACAATACAGAATATAGCTGGAATGATGACTCTAGTAATGACCCCTATGCATTTCAGGCTGTTGCAGAATAAAATTATCAAAGAAACAAGTGGTTAGTGGCAGAAGTTTTCATAGGTCTGCGTTAATTCTGCGCAGGTTTTCGTATCAACAATGCTTTTCATTTTGCTGATTATCGCCTTGTTTTCAGGGTAAATAGAAAGTATTCCGATGGCTGTTCAGGCCTTTTTTCGCTACAGCTTTTATCTTGAGCGACGTAGTCATGAAGAGAGTGGGGGTCTTTGCTAAATTGTTGGTGAGGGCGTATAGGCTGTCATCGCGACAAGCTAGTGTGGCCTTGTCGACAATTTCTTTTAATTTCTTTTAATTACTAATTTTTATTGTTAGTGTGTGTCTCCACGTTGTAGGTGGCTACGTAAAGTTGTGTTAAAAAAATGGTTTTTATAATCAATGAGCGACTTTATTTCTGATGGCTGTCGGTATTATAAGGATATTATTGTGTCAAAAATTTTTGGATTGGGACTGTCTAAGACAGGTACCACGAGTTTACATCATGCTTTAACTCAGCTTGGCTATAATTGCATACATTTTCCCGTGACGAACATGGATATTGCTAGCTGTGATGCGGCGGTTAATCTTTCTGTTGCTTCGCAGTATGAGAGTCTAGATCGTCTGTATCCTGGCTCTAAGTTTATTCTAACGGAACGCAATGTCGACAATTGGCTGGCATCATGTGCGCCGCAGTACAGTAAAGACCCCGACTTTGATCTTGCTATTTCTAGTGCTGAATTAGAAAAGGTTAAGAAGTTTTATATGGATTTAAGGCTGAAAGTCTTTGGGACGCCGTACTTTGATGAGGCGATGTTTAGAGCGGCTTATGAGAACCATGTCAGGGATGTGAAAGCGTACTTTGCAGGGCGTGAAAGCGACCTTCTCGTTCTTAGTGTTACGGAAGGCGAAGGTTGGGGGCCACTATGTGACTTCTTAGGGAAAGAGCACCCGGACGGCTCGTTTTATTCGTCGAATAAAAATATGTCTGAAGTGAGTGATTTAAACGATGATATGATTGCTCGGATGAAAAAGTCAAATTTTGAAGACTTAATAGAGTCAGCGGCTTAACGCAATATTTTTTAGACGTGCTGAGGTCATTAATGAACCTTTAGGCCTCTGTATGTTTGATTAAATGCTAATTTAGTTGCGTTATTGTTCTGTTTTATAAGAGGTCAATGATGGATTTGACAAGTCTGTTGACGTTTGTTTTAGTTGCGCTGTTGCTTGTTATATCGCCTGGGCCTAGTAGTCTTTTGATTGCAAAAACTGTACCTAAATCAGGTGTTTCGGCGGGATTTGCTATTGTTGTTGGCTTTTTGGTAGCCCTGATAATACACGGAAGTTTATCGATATTTGGTCTATCTCTTATTCTTTTGCAGTCACCTAATGCTTTTCTTTTAATGAAGGTTTTAGGGGCAATGTATTTGTGTTGGGTTGGCGTTAAATCGCTCCTCTCTGTTTGGTGGTCTGGATCAAGAGTATCGAGCCTTGCAGCTGCCCCGCAAAAGGCTTCGGTAACGCTTCGGGGAGCGTTTATTGAAGGGTTTCTGACAAATATGTTAAACCCTAAAGTTTCTATGTTTTATCTTGCAGCATTCCCACAGTTTTTATCCATAAATGACAGCGTTTATCGTGCATACTTGCTGGTACTGTCACATGCTATAATTAGCGTGTTCTGGTTTACAGCGCTTGTTATTGTTGTTCATAAATTAAAAGAGCTGGCAGTGGATGGTTGGTTTTCTCGAGGTATACAGTCTGCTATAGGTATTACTTTTATTGGTTTTGCTGTGAAGTTAGTGCTTTTCTCCCCTTGAAGTGTTTGTTTCGAAACGAGTGCTTGTAAAGGGTATAAAAAGTACTGTTGTTGCCCCTAGCTAGATCAGTCACATGCTCCCCCTATCATGTCCGATAAGGGGGCTAGCATTAGCCTGGTGCGCTATGGCAGAATGCTAAACGACGTAGACTGTGCAAGCAAACGGGTTGCTCCACCCCGTCGATATGGTCCCAAGCCATGATTTTGTCACGCAGCTGGTTATCTGTTGCTTGCCCTTCGGTAAGGTGAGGGCATACTTGTGCCACTTAGAGCTGGGGTTGCTTCTAGCAATGGCGATGTGAATCGACCAGAATAGATCAAAAGGCCAATCAGATTGAGCATCTATCTGGTATTTATAGGCTTTCAGTAGCTCATCAATGGCTCTTTCATTCTGAGCACCATTTTGCGGGTTAGAATAAAATATATTATTTTCGACCTTAGACTCAGTCATGCATTGGTTGCTGAGTAAAACGGCAACCATATCTGGGCAGGAGGCCATAAGGTTGAGTATTTCATCTTCCAGGTAGGGGTTAAGCGTGTCGGATACGGGCTCAGTTGAGCGCAGCAGCCATTGTTGACGACCGCTGCCATCATCTAAGTGTTGTAGGCTTAGTGCTCCGCCACTCGTGGAGGTGCCAAAATATCGCTCGCTCTGAACAGTGCTGAAAGCGGAAAAAAAATGAAAGTAGCCGTCAATTTGGGGAGTGATTTGCCAGATGTGCGTATTGACGCCAGGGTATGATCCGACAACCCCAGCGTTTTCATGGGGGGCATTGTTGAGAAAGTATGATTGTCCGTTGGCGAAGCACTCGAAGCTATAGCTGTTGGGTGGACCTTGAAAGTATTCTAAAAACCGCCATTTCTGCAGTCTTGAGCCATCTGGCTTGGCAACAAGCTCTACCCCAGTGCCATCCTTTTTAACACTTAAATAACCGCCGCTTTTCAACTTAAGATTATACAGCTTGTCATCAATCGGCATTGCTGGCTTTGACATTATTATTTCCCTATCAGTAATTAACTTTATAAGTCAGGTCGCTACTTCATCACAGCTTGTTGGTTTTTTCAATGCTAATGTTTTAGCTTTGTTTAATGATAGAGTTATCACTATTCAATTTACCCACTTTCCAATTATTTTTAGTTGTTTATGATGCTTGCCGAAACACTTTTAAGTTTCTGCTAGTAAACCTGAATAGGTGGTTGTTGTAGAGATAATAACTTTTATTTTGTCGGCGTCTTGGATAAGATTCTTGTGGTAAATATTGTGATAATTAATAGCTGAATAAATAGAAATGGAGTTTTTATGAGTCAAGTTCGTGGCAAGACGCCAGATTTTGCAGCAAGGATTGCGTTGAATAAGAAAAGGTTTGGCGATGTTCCTAGCAGCTGCCTTGGTGAACTAAAGGATGTGAAGGAAATTCAGTTCCCAGAGGTATATAAGCAGTATTGTGTAAAAGGCAATGATCTTGTTTATAAGAAGATAGCTAATGTAGAAGAAGCGGCGGAGAGAATTGCGTATATTTATATCCACGCAATTGATGAGATGGTCGGTAATTCTGATTACGAATGGCATCATGATCCTGCGAGTATAATAGCGCGTTATCAAACGGGCGATTGGGCTTTTTACGGCATCTATCTAGAGGGAGACTTGATATCTGTCGTCTCGATGTTTATTAATCGGGGGCAAAAATATATGCAGTGGGTGTGGGGTGCTGTGGACCCTCAATACAGAGGCAAAGGTGCTTGGGTGCATGTAGGGCAGTACCTCGACAGTGTGGTTGAGGCAAGCGGCGCTCAGATGGGTAAAGTCTGGTGCGCTACGACCCACTGTTTATCACAGAGAACGGCTGAATCAGCGGGTTATGATTTAATTGCACTCAACCATGGTGGAGAGTTTCTAGGTGGTTCTGATGGTAAGTACTATCGCCAGAACGTCGCCTATTATTCAAAGCTTTACGGTGACGGCGCGAAGCATGTTCAGCCCGATGAAACGATGGTGCTTACCCCTAAAACAGAAAAGCTGTTCCGTTTATTGAAAGAGTTAAATAAAGCGGAAGAAGCTGCTGAAGCGATTTAGTGGGGGCGTCTATCAGCGACTGCTTTCAGTAGTCGCTCATTGTGTAGGGTAACGAGTACTTGTGCGCCTCTTTGTGACGGCGTGAAGTACAGAAAGCTTGTTACTCTTGTTATACCCGTTACCCCTGGTGAGGGCTGTTAAGTGATCAATACCTAACCAAATTAGCCTCAAACAGATTGGAGGAGTACTCCTAGTCCATGCAGGGGCTGGTGATCAGCTCGTATATGCTGGCATTGTTTATGAAGCTAATTGGTTGACGGTCTCTGTACCAGGTTCTGATAGCTCCTGGAGCAAAGTCGGTAGCTGCGCCAAGTAATCAAGATTAGTGATAAAACACGTTCAATTCGCGAGCCACTACTGGATGACTTTTCTGGGGTTTTCTGTCTCTGTAGGGAGTCGTGTTTGCTTATTAGTCGATCCGTTTTTGTTAAATAATGACAACGATGCCCATAGTTAACGGCGGGCATGGTAAAGTCGACCCAACACAAAAACAAACTCAACCGGCTAATTAAACCTACCGGTCGATATATTGGATGAGGAACACACGTGAACGCAGTTGTTTTAGCGGTAGTATTAATGCTGGCCTTGAGTCTGGCACGTTTTCCGGTGGTTGCCGCGATTATTGTCGCTGCTTTAGCCGGAGGCTTGGCTTCGGGCATGGAGCTCTCTGCAGCGATGGCGAGCTTTAATAGTGGCATTGGCAATGGCGCGAGCGTTGCCTTAAGTTATGCGGTATTGGGGGCCTTCGCTGCTGCCATCGCGACATCAGGATTGCCTCAGTATCTGTCACAAAAAGCTTTAGCTATGGTTGGTGTCGATGATAGTAAGCAGCTTGGTGGCAAGATTCTAATCTGCTTGTTGCTATTACTGGCGGCCATTGCCTCGCAGAACCTAATACCGATTCATATTGCCTTTATCCCGTTGTTGGTACCGCCACTGTTAATCACCATGGCTAAAATCGGTCTCGACAGACGTGCTGTTGCCTGTGTCTTGGCCGGCGGTATGATCACCACTTATATGTTCTTGCCAGTGGGTTTTGGTGCCATCTATCTTAACGATATCCTGCTGGGTAACTTGCAGCAGGCGGGCCTTGATACCGAGGGGTTATCCGTGATGTCGGCGATGTGGTTGCCCGCCATGGGGATGATCGCCGGTCTATTGATCGCTATCTTCTTCAGTTATCGTAAGAAGCGTGCTTACGATATGGCTGTGATTGAGCAGCTAGAGGCTGGTCATACTGAGGTTAGGCCGGCGGTTATACTGTTGGCCTTCGCCGCTATTGTGGCCACCTTTGCCGTTCAGCTGATGTTTGACTCTATGGTGCTCGGTGCCTTGGCAGGTTTTATTCTTTTTACCTGTACTGGGGTGGTGAAGTGGCGTGAGTCTGACGGCCTGTTCATCGATGGTATGAAAATGATGGCGACGATCGGTTTTATCATGATCGCTGCGGCCGGCTTTGCTCAGGTATTGAAAGATACCGGCGATGTGCCTGCTCTCGTTGAACAGTCTGCGGCGCTGGTCGGTAATAGTAAGGTTGTTGGCGCTCTGGTCATGTTGGTGGTTGGTTTAGTGATTACGATGGGCATTGGCTCGTCGTTTTCCACCGTGCCTATCATCGCTACGATTTATGTGCCGATCGCCGTCGCACTCGGTTTCTCACCACTGGCGATTGTCGCCTTAGTCGGTACCGCTGGCGCGCTAGGTGATGCGGGCTCGCCGGCGTCTGATTCAACTCTTGGCCCCACGGCAGGTTTGAACGTCGACGGTCAACACGATCATATTCGCGATACTGTTATCCCGACCTTCATACACTACAATATCCCACTGTTGGTCTTTGGTTGGCTGGCCGCTATTACTATTGGCTAGTCACATAGCTTTATTAAAAAGGCGCTTAGGCGCCTTTTTTTGTGGGCGTTATTAAGAGGGCTTTGGTGTGGCTTACCGATATAGTCCGTGGTTGGAGGTGTGGGGCAGTTGACGGCGTGTTTGAGCCGTTGCGTTAGCGCATCGGCGTACAATATCTGTTAGCCTAGAATTCTAGCACCTTATGTATTGACTTTATCTGGTCAGTGACAGCAGTGATGCTATATCTTTCGGGTATTATTTTCTGTTATCTGTCGCTGTGCCCCCTAAAGTTAGGGGGGGCTATACAGTTGAGTGTTCTTTGATAGCAGAATACTATGGCTTTGTAAAAGTTGTAGGTATTTTGAGGCAGTCAATTATAGGTTGCAGCTTAGTTTATGTGGCTTATTAAAAAGGAGTTTAATAAATGTTCGATCTTAGCAAAAGGGCAAATCGAGATTTAATTATTGCAGGAGAGAATGCGGGGAAGCCTGTTTATATCGTTCCTGCGGCGAAGCCTACTTATGAGGAGCTTGTAAGGCTTTCACGTAAAGGCAGTCACTGGGCGAGAATAACAGTGGAAGGCCTGCATAACCTTGCGCATGGCCGCTTAAACATGGCTAACATATTCATTAACCCTGTGACGAAGGGTGGTTCTGACGAATTTATTGCGGTGCTACCCGGTTGTAAAGTGACCATTGAGAAGATGAGTTCTGATTGCTATAAGATTTTATACTTTGAGAGGGATGAGAATTATTTTACTCAAGAGGAGACTAATGCTGCAGGGTTATACCGAGTTGTTAGCGAAGCAGATGGGTGGGATACACGTTATATCAAGGATGGAAGGTTGAAGAGTGAAGGGCCTCATCATGTCGCGATATCTGATCGGGGTTATGAGGATGCTAGTTTTGCTGCAGAACAGGCTGCGCTAAGGATAGCAAATGCACCTGAGGTCTCTCCTAATCAAATGAAAACACATGGATTTGCTTTGCACTACACGCCGGGGAAAGATAAAATCGGTGGATTGGTTCACGCAAAAACAGCGTTTAATCCGTTAAATGACGATGTGTTGAACGCGTCGGCGTTGCAGCTTGCGCAAACGATGTATGATGCGCGTAAGATCAAGGCGGTTAACTGGGTGGCGGAATTTGGTGGTTCGGCCGTTCTTACGCAGGCAATGCGAATTCTGGCTGATCAAGGGGTGGAGTTAAAGACTCATACAGCTTACCTCTACAAACCGAAGTCGAGAACAAATGTAGCAGTGAAGCAAGCGATGCGCCTCAACCTCAGTATCAATGGAGACTTTAGTCAGTCGTCTGCTCTCGATATAGTTGGTAATATGGATGCCCTTGCAGTAGTTAAAACCCGCAGTCAGCATGATGATAGTTATCGGCTTGGTCATGCGACTACTGCAGTGCGTAAGTTTGTGGCCAAGGCGGGGGCTGCAGGTGCCACTGGGTTGGCTGTTGCTGGAGCTGGCTGTGCTGCAGCGGGCGTGTCTGTGCCGGTTATATCTGCAGCAGCGATACCCGCCGCGGTTGTTTTTGCTGGTGCATTGTATAAAGCAGCCAAGGGGGCTGCAGGTGTGGGGGTTGATCTTTTGGAGGTGGCTGCTCCAGAGACCCACGATAAAATGAAAAAGGGAGGCTGGGTTTAACTCATGCGAAATTATCTCAAGTATTCGTCTATCAAGCTCCGTGACCTGAAAGAGCCATGTATTCCTGTAGGGCCAAGCTTTTCAAGCTCTGGTGTTGTGGCTGCACGGTTGGCGGGGAGTGTGCTGAAGATAAAGGCCCCACGTCACAGCCCTGGTGATGACTGTAGTGAGCATATTGCGCCTCGACATGACTCGATACTGAACTTTGGTTTTCGTATGGATAGTGAGCGTGTGATACCCGATCAAAGCTGGGAGTATGCCAGTGTTTTTCGTCGTAGCTGGGGCTTTTATGGCCCATGGTTCACAGGAAGGCAAGCGCGCCTAACAATGAATATTGTGGTGTATAGGCCAGTTGAGCCAAAGGAGGGGGTATCTTTTTTCCACCCTCGCGCGTTTGAGCATGCTGTGGCAGCGTTGCAGACAGCGTACCGAGGCCACCAAGAGGAGAATGGCGTTGCAGCATGGCGAGCGCCGGTAGATTGGAAGGGGGTGAGTGGCTTAGGGGTGCCGGCAGCGAGTTTTGATCTTGTCCCCATGCTGCCAGGTTTTTCATCGATGCGGCGTAAATGCTACTTTTCAATTGGGGATCATTACCTTGTAGAAATAAGCTTTAGGTTTTTGCAAAGATATCCCGGCAGCCAGGCGAAGCGCGATGCCCAGATATCACGCCAGCCTATGTTTGATCTTATCGATGATATCTTGGCTAATTTGCAATTAACGTTATCAGATGAGGCGCAGCAACAGCTAGAGCTGGTACAGCAACACTGCCCAGATATGAGTGTCACGGAGAACTTTCCACCATTGAAATGGCCGGTTAGAGAGGGGGAGGTGAGCTCTCCCTTGTTAGCGGATTCTAATTGAGGGCAGTAGCCCATATAGCCTGGTGAGTTGCTTTTGTCTCACTGTGAGACAAAAAGCCTCATCGATGAATGTTCGAGCGTTAAAACCGAGCACTAAATCAAACTAATAACGCTTATTTAGCCTTTATCGCCAATTGACTGGGATGCTCGAAGCGAACTAGGGCTAAACAGTGTTTAATAGTTTCCCTGCGAGTAGTAGCGGGCAAGGATCAAGTTGTTGTCCTTGTTTGATTTTAGCGGGTGAAGTTGAGGCTATATGTTTGGTTTAACTAATTTTGAGTTGTCACAGTGCCTAATCACTGTGGCCATCGGCTTCGATATCATGTCTTTTCAGTTTAAAAGACGAGAGGCGATACTGGCCTGTTTAACGGTATCGGTCGTCTTTATATCGGTTCACTTTTATCTGCTGGGTAATATGACCGCCGCTTTGCTGGTTTCCGCATCGATCCTCAGGAACTTGGTGAGCATCTTCAGTACCTCAAAATACACCATGAGTTTTTTTGTTGCGCTAAGCTCTGCGGTAACAGCGCTCACCTATTCTGGCATTTTAAGCATTGTTGCCTTGCTGGGAACGTCAATTCAAACGGTCGCCGCCTTCTCAAAAACAGATAAGCGGGTGCGGATATTAATGATGATTGGGACAAGTGTTTGGTTGGCCCATAATTACTTTGCAGGTTCCCCCGCAGCTGTGCTGATGGAAACGATCTTCTTGTCGAGCAATATCATCGCTTATTATCGTTTCTATATCCGAGAGGCTCGGGCGGCAATCAATAATCGTGCTGTCATATCAGATTAGCGTTCCCCAGCGATCCTTTTTGCTCGTTCTATCAGTCTGCATTCGTCTTGTCGGTATTTTTTGTCTCACAGTGAGACAACGGTCTCATTGGATGATTTTAAGGGATTAAAGAATTTAGAGTTAAATCAAGCCTGCAATCCTTTTTGCTGTTTTATCGTCAATCACCCAGCCGCGCTGATTGCTGGATATTTCCCGCTATAGCATTATGTCACCACTGTATTGTTTGTCTAAGGTTGACGATGTCTAAGAGTAAAAAAAATACACTTAAAAACACGGCTGAAATGTTTAAGAGCTTTGCTCAGGTCGGTATTGATGAGCTAACTGAGACTCGCCAACGCATTCTCGGTGCTAACCTTTTTCGTATGCCTCGCACGTGGCGTTTGAAAGAGGCTGCAGAGATTCTGGCGATAACTGAGGATGAGTTGCGTGAGATCGTCGCGGGCTCAGCAACCAAGTCGTTTTCGCTAGATCAGCTCAATGCTATTCGCGATCATCTTGGTACGGGCTTTAAGCGTCCACGTAAAAGCCGTGCTCATGTCGTCGCGATACAGAACTTCAAAGGCGGTGTCGGTAAGTCGATTACCACCGTCAATCTGGCGCAGTATGCGGCGATCAAGGGGCTTAAAATCCTAGTGTGGGACCTAGACCCTCAGGCCAGTACCACGTTGAACTTGGGCAACCTGGTGCCTGATTCCGAGTTGTCGTTAGAGGATGTGCCGGTCAACGCCATTCTTAATGATCCTAGCGATTTGCCGATTAGACGCTCCTATTTCCCTGGCGTCGACTTAATGCCCTCTAACGGCATGATGCAGGAGCTAGAGCAAGACCTGTTATTGCCTGAGGTGAACAACGAGAAGAGCCTGGGTAACTGGGCGACGCGTTTGCGTAATATCACCGAGACATTGCGCGATGATTACGACCTTATTATCTTCGACTGCCCGCCTAATATGGGCTGTCTAACGACCAATGCCATTATCGCCGCCAACGTATTGCTGTCGCCAGTGCCGCCGCGCTCTTTAGATCGGGCCTCGTTTACCATGCTGTGCTTGTCCCTCGGCTCGCTGTTCGAGACCCTAGGCAGCAACCTCGATATGTTTAAGATTATTCCGACGCAGCACGATGGTAAGCCAGAGTCACAGATTCAAGAGATTCGCATGCGTGAGATGTACGGTGCCTTTGTTACAGAGAATGCGGTGATGTCATCATCGGCTATCGAGACTGCGAGTAAAAATTTCAGCTCTATCTACGAAAGAGCACCACGGGGGAGGAAGCCGACTTACGACCGAGCGTTGCTGGCTTGCAATGCGGTTAACGAAGAGTTGCTGCAAGAGATGTTCAAATTGTGGGGAGTGAAGTAGATGTCAGCCATGAGCAAGATAAAGCTAAATTTAGATGATTTAGCAGCGAAGCCAACAGCACTAGGTCGCAAAGCTAAAAAGTCTCACAGTGAGACAGCCGTGGCCGAGAACGGCGTCAGAAAAATTCATCACAATGAGCTGGTGGCATGGAAACACGCTAACAGGCCGGAGTCGGAATACGGTGATCTTGCAGAACTGGGGCGCAGCCTGACAGAGAAGCAGCTACAGAACATAGGCGTACGCGAGTTGGCTAAGCCCAAGGGCAAGGTGAAGTACGAGGTGTTTTACGGTCGGCGCCGTTGGTTAGCGGCTAGGGCGCATGATATTAGTCTCGATTGTTTGGTTGTGCCAGCTTCGACGACGGATGCAGAATGTTTTGCCATGCAGCATACTGAGAATAGCCAGACTGAGGATGTGTCGATTTGGGCGCAGATTGTCAGCTACGATCAGGCACTGAAGGCCGGCGTCTATAAAAATCAGGCGGCTCTCGCCAGCAGTTTGAACATTGACCGTAAGACGCTTAATCGCAATATGGTTTTTACCAAGCTATCGGCGCGACTAAATAAGATCATTAAAAGCTTTAGCAACACCAGTGTCAAAGTGGCGCAGACACTGGTCGCAGAAGAGCAGTCGGCATTAGAGCGTGATGATCGCCCCAATTTTTATGCGGTTATCGAAGAGTTGGCCGAAGACATTCGTGCTGGTAAGGTTACCCCCGCAGTCATTAAGCGGGCTTTGCATACACATGGCAGTAACCCGCAGGCAGCGAAGCCAGCAATGAAGACGGAGCACTTTGTACTATCTTACCAGGGAAAAAAGCCGAAAATAGAGTTTTCAAAAGAGGCAGCTAAGGCGATAGAGGCTAATCAGAAGAAGTTTGCCAAAGGATTAGAGGCGTTGCTGAAGAGTTGTCAGTAAATAAAATTCGATCGATCGCAGCGCTGTTGTGATCGATTGCTCTGTAAAATAATAAGAAATTAAATGTAAGTCTTTTAAAGGTAGGCGATAGCTAAAGAAGTCTGGATGGCTTTGTTCAATAGTATGGGGAGAGTGGCCACGCTATATAGGCATGGGGCCTGTGCTTGAATAGTATTTTTATCAGTAACTCACCTATGGTTATCATAAGACAATACCGACAAAACGATTAAGTGCTAAGTTTAAGCTATATTAAATAGAGGCTTATGGTGTTTTGTTGGCCCCTGCTAGGGCGCTGAGAAACATTTTTAGTCGTTTTATTTTCACATAATATCGTTAAAAGTTAGAGGTCGATCTGATGGCAGTAAGAGAGTCACTTTTATCCGTAGTGGTGATTTTTTCTAGTACTTTTTGCATGTCTTCTCTTGCAGTACAGTCATCACCAGTAGTGCAGTCTTCTTCTATTTCTCAGTCTGCCCCTACCGAGCTGTCTTCCTCTGCTGAGCTGTCTTATCCGGGGGGACTTACTACTGTAAGTGAGCTTGAGACTGTCTTTTGTCAGGATAAGCGCGTCGGAACAACCTTTGAGAGCGCGGGTAATAAGTATTTAGTCGTCGATAACAAAACAATAAAAACAAAGCTTGATGCATTAAAATCCGGCGAAGTTCGTTTTTGTACGTCACATGTTACCGCTATGGACGCTGTATTTAGCTACTCAGAAGGCTTTAATCAGCCAATCGGTGATTGGGATACATCCCATGTGACGACGATGACGTATATGTTTAATTACGCGAAGGCATTTAATCAGCCGATAGGTCATTGGGATACCTCCAAAGTCGAAGACATGCAATCGATGTTTACCGGTGCTATCGCCTTTAATCAGCCTATAGGCGGCTGGGATACCTCTAGTGTTACTTCTATGTTTGATATGTTTCATAAAGCTCACGTATTCAATCAGCCAATAGGTGATTGGGATACCTCTCACGTTGAGAGTATGGCGTCGATGTTTAGTGAGGCCAAGATGATTAACCAACCGCTTGGCAGCTGGGATACTGGGCGTGTAAGAGATATGAGCGCGATGTTTAGCTATGCCAGGTCTTTTAATAACTCGCTTGCTAGCTGGAATACCTCTAATGTTCAAAATATGGAGAAGATGTTTAGGGGGGCGTATGTGTTTAATCAGCCGATTGACACCTGGGACACGTCTAACGTTAAAAAAATGTCGTATATGTTTGCTTCTGCAGAGGGGTTTAACCAGCCGATAGGCAGTTGGGATGTGTCTAATGTTGGCACGATGGAAAGCATGTTTGAGCGTGCAATATCATTCAATCAGCCAATTGGAGCCTGGGATACCTCTAGTGTTAAAAGCATGCGTTCAATGTTTTTTTATGCAGAAGAGTTTAATCAGTCGATCGGACGGTGGGATACTTCAAGCGTTAGCAACATGAAAAGCATGTTTAGCCGGACGAGGGTGTTCAATCAGCCGATTGGTGCTTGGAATACCTCGAAAGTAACCGATATGAACTCCATGTTCTTTTACGCCCAGGCTTTCAACCAACCGCTCAGTCATTGGGATACATCCAGCGTAAACGATATGGGGTCGATGTTTAAAAACGCAGAATCCTTTAACGGTTCGCTTGCTAATTGGAATACGTCTGGTGTTAAATCAATGGGTTATATGTTTAAGAATGCGTATGTCTTTAATCAACCCATAGCAAACTGGGATGTATCACATGTTACAGATATGTCGTATATGTTTGGTGGTGCACAGATGTTTAATCAACCCGTTGGTGAGTGGAACACCTCTAATGTGGTAAGTATGGCGTATATGTTTGGCGGCGTTGAAGAGTTTAATCAGCCGGTTGGTAAATGGGATACCTCTAGAGTGACGGATATGGAGTCAATGTTTAGCTCCTCTAAATCTTTTAATCAGCCTATTGGCAGTTGGAATACAGCTAACGTGGTTAATATGGAGAGAATGTTTGCTGATACAGGCGCCTTTAATCAGCCAATAGGGAGCTGGGATACTTCTAACGTCGTTCGTATGGGGTGGATGTTTTCTCGGGCAAAAAGCTTTAATCAGCCATTAACCGCTTGGCGCCTTAACAGTCTTGGATATTATTCTGGTTTTGATTATGACAGCCTTCTATCAGCAGATAATAAGCCAGACTTTACAGGGCGGTTTGTGACAAACAGTGCTGTGAAGGCTTATTATGAAAAATATCTATCAAAAGACAAGGCTAAGCATAAGGCCTTTGCTCAGTCTTCAAGTGGTGAATGGGCTTGGCGTTCAGACCGAATAACAGAGCAGCAGGCAAGAAAAGATGCGCTGGAATCATGTCAAGAATCAAATTTGAAGCATGAGCTTGAGCAGCCTTGCAAGGTAGTTAGTGTCGATGGTAAATGGCTGGATGATTAAGCTGTTCGTTCGTTAAGAGTTTTTCTATTAAAAGCTTGGCTGGCCTCTTGTGAGAGATTGTTAAATGTTAGTGCGGCAGGGAAGCCGCTGGCTTGGCATAGATGATGGCCGCGCATATTTATCTCCCACTATCTACACTCGTTATATATCGTAATTTCGCTGCCTTGGATAGCGTTAAGGGGGCTAATGGCAATTCTCATGAGCTGGTGGTGAATAATTTTATTGGTTGGTTGGTTGGTTGGCTGGCTGGCTGGTTGGTTGTTGCTGTTGCTGTTGTTGTTGTTGTTGTTGCTGGAAGCTTGTTTTTTATTGATGATTGGTGTGGCTTAGTGGTGTAGTTAGCTTTTTATGTACTAGCTTAATTAAATAGCTATCAAAGCTAATTTAATTTTTTATTTGCGTTGTCTTTTTAGTTTTCTTCTTTGTTTTTTCGGTTGTTTATCTAATTGTTTTTGTTCGCTTATTTTCTTGTTTGTTTTTTTCTTTTCAGTATTTGCAAGTAGAAATATGGTTGAAATATATCGTTGCTAGTATGTGGCGAAATAAATGGTCGTATCGTTGGTGGCGATTAATGCTCGCGGCTTTTCGGCGTATAACGCGGTTTGTTTTTGTTTAATAAAATTAAAATAAAAATATCGCTAATCATTGTAAGAATAAAACTGACATTTTCATTTGTTAGCATGTTTTTTGATTCGTTGTAGCGGGCCCTCTGCCTGCTGCAAGCTCTTGAATCGTATCTATTAAATTTGTTTGGATGATATTTTTTTAGATATAAATATAAAATAACTCACAAGAGAATTGAGCATGAAAAATGTATGGAAGTTATCGCTAGCTTCGATAGCTACTTTGTTGTCTTTTAATGTCGAGTCCTTTGTCGACATAAAGGACCCAGAAAAGACCCACAGTTTTTTTGACAGCGGAAACATAACGTTTATCGATGATGATGGAAACAATATAGAGGATATGAAAATCCTTAATATGCGCTGGGGTGACTTTAACGGTGATGGCCTTGATGATGTCGCTGTATTAACAACTTCAAACACTGAAGAGTTTACGATAAAAAATATCACGAGAAATCCTAGCCATATGGATCAGTGCCTGACGATAGGCAGCGATTTTAGCTTTTATGGTTCACCACCTGTTTGGAAGTATATTACATTCGCGCCTTGCTACACGAATGCGATCTCACAGGTTTTTACATATAATATAAATTCCGGTGAATTACGCTCAAAAGCCTTGCCAGAACAATGTATTAGGTTTCCTTTGGAAGGTTATTCAGCACACCTTTATAAGTATTGTGATAGTTCAACTCGTGGTCAAGGATTTGATTTTTTTGACGACGGTACACTAAGGGCGCGCGGTAGCAATAACGCTGGCCATGTCGATATTTCAATCAATGATGGTGCTACCCTTAAGTTTTCACCTTTACTAAGGGGGGAGAACGACGGGTTATGGCAAAGACAATACTTTGATATGTCTGTTCGTGTTTTTATTAATACAACCGAAGACGGTCAGCATATCAAGTTAACAGAGCTTGAAGAACTTAAGGGTATTGATAGCTTGCCTTTTTTTGGCGACTTTAATGGTGATGGTAAAAAAGAGCTGCTACTTAATAAGGAGTCGACAGACAGTAGTGCCGATGAGGATAGCCCTGCTCAGATTATCTTCGATAAGGCCGTTGTTTTAGGTGTTGCCGACTTCAATGATGATTCTATGGATGATATTTTATATTTCGCTGAAGACGAAGATGGAAAAACGGCACTTGCTGTCTATCAATCGTTGCCGGGGCAAGATGGTGAAGAACTCAACAATGGCGATGACCTCAAATACACCCATAGAGAAATCTTCTTAGATATAGATGAAAAACAGAGAGAGGAGGGAAGTGATCTCGGCGGGCCACAGCTTGATAATATAAAGTTTGTTTCAATTATGCCGCAAGAGCATAACGCTAAGCCATTAATTGTGATACAGCAGGGCTATGGGACTGGTGTTGGTACAGTGGATGAGAATGGTGTTTTGAACGGACTGTTCGGCCATAATATACAGCTACTGTCGACAGAAATGGGGGCTAATATCTATAACCTTAGTACGCCTATGGTCTTGCCTGTAGGTCGGCAGCCGTTTGCGCATGTTGGAAAAATAGACGGAAGAAATGCAGTATTTAGCGCTCAAGGCAACAAAATTACTGCATACAGTGTGGGTACGGGAGGGGTAACTGACCTTATCCGCCATAGCATCACCTATAAGGACGTTAACGATAGTGAGAATAGCTTACAGGACAAAGTGTCTGTTGCAGACCTCAACGGTGATGGAAGCTCCGATATATTCCTAAACAGTGGTGTTAGTGGTTCGAGCTCACTTTTGGTGCACAGTAAGCTTGCAGACGCTGCTGATTCCGGCAGTATTTCTGATATCTTTACCAAAGTTAACAGTGGCTCAAAGGCGTTCAGTAGAGGGACGTTAGGTGCTCATAACTATATCATCTGGTACGACGGTGAGGGCACATTACGCTACAAGGTAAAAAGTGCAGAGAAGTTTGCCTGGAGTGATACCCAAGAGTTACCACCAACTGAGTATAACGATAATGCTTTGTATGCAGAAAATGGCATCAAATCATTGGTCATTGGCGATTATATTTATACTTTTCGCTTTGATAATAGCGATATATATGCTCCTCGAGCGTATATCAACCGCTGGTATATCAATAAATACGAACAGCTCGTGCCTGGCAGGACGTTTACTGATAATGGGCGCGGCGTTAAAGACAGTACCGTGACTTATGAGCTTTTTGAGTTTGATGACAGTTATGCCTTGATGGAAAAGACTCACGGTGTTGGTAGCGAGAATGGCTATACATACACAGCGCCTAGCGGCTTTTCGGTTAACGTCGTGTCACCTGAAACCCAGGAGACATCTAAGGTACACCTTACCTACGCTAAAGATGAAGATGTGGTTGTAGACCTATCTTTTAGTCTCAACAAGGACGGCTCTATTCCTGAGAACTACCTCCATATGTTGACTATCGACGATGTTCGACAGCTGACTTTTATTAAGGGGAGTGAGTATGTTGAGGCTATTACAGCAACCGAAAGAACCGTCTCAGAAAGTGAGCAGAGTAGTATCCCTTCGACAATTAACCTCGTTGTTATGGCTCAGGGGGCGCAAGACCAAGTCGGTATGTCTGCGTTTATCGTTCCTTTCTCTCCTCAAGGGGACTTGATAGACGATGTTGATTACCCCGCTTTAGATCAAAGTATAAAAGATCAGCTTATATGCGACCCAAGGGCTGGTTTTGGTATGTTTATGCAGGACTTCACCTCGTGTCGTAGAAATGTAAATATTAACTACGCGGCTTATGTTGATGGTTATAGACGTTATCTTGGTGTCATACCTGACGCCACTAACCTGTGGGGCTTCAATATTGTTGCGCAGTCGGGTGATGGGAATAGCATGTTGTTTTATAAGCCTGGGCAAGGGCACGTTGCTGAGGTGAGCAACAAAGAGCTAGGATTCAATGGTTATGGCAGGACGATCACCTCGGTGGAGCCAAGTACATCGTTGACGACGTCGAGAATGTGTAATCAAATCACCCTATCAGTAGACGAGAAGCCGCTTTCCTCGTTCAACCTAAATTGTAAGCCCGTTAAGTTAGTGCTCCTTGAGACTGATTTCGAGACAAGCGTCATTAAAGGGATTATTGAAGGGCCACCACCGTTTCCGTCTGAGAATCTGGTAGAGCACAGAGATACGCTAAGAATGCCTGAACTTCTGTTTACGGAAGAAAGCCAAAGTGATCTTGCACTTGCGACATCCTCAGCCTCAGGGCGACAGACAGCATTCGACTTGTCAGTGATGTTTGGTATTGGTATAGGCCCTTCCACGTCCTACAACACGCTCACAACGGCTATTGCTAGCTATAATACGCAGAGAAAGACCAAGCAAAAGGACAAGAAAAGAGCTAGGCCTACATTCGTTAGTGACGACCCAGGGTGTAAGACACCGATTAAAGATGTGTCAAATAAAGATGAATACGCTAAGTATTCAGCAATGTATCACCAGATAAAGGAGTACAAATTACGGTGCGCCAACAATACCGGCACGCTTGTAACACAGACACAAAAAGTGAAGGTGTTCGGTATTACGGATCTTACCGAAAATACAATCTTTGGCTTTGTTACAGTGCCAGTCGGGCCTACGTACGCTGATTCTGATATTACTAATACTCGATTTATCTCGTTTGACATCGATCCACATTATTTAGTGGTTGGTTCGCTTGATGGATATATTGGGGGCTATAAATATGACCCTGAGAATAACTCTAATAGCTACTATGGTCTTGCAGACGGCCTGCGCGATAGTGCACAAAGAGCACAATATGCCCTGTATGCACAGCGTAACCTGATCGAGGACAAGTTCGATGATCACAGGGATCTAGTCGATGATGCTGGCTTATTAAACCTTGATGGCGTTAAGGACGGGATTAACGACGGTATTAGTCTTGCTGGGCTGCACCAGCGTACAGCAACCAGCATAGACCTTGAGGCAGGTGTTAGCCAAGAGACATCAGAATCAATATCAACAAGTGTCAGTGTCTCGTCAGGGTTCACGACTAAGGGTGATGCTTCTGCCGGCATCAGGATCAAAAACGAGAAGTTCTTTGTCAAAGCAGAAGGGAAGTTGACGACGGGTTTTAACTGGCAAATGCAGACGAGCTTAAATGAGGGCTATACGAAAGAAAGAAAGTTCGAGATGACGCTACCATTTAACACTTTCGATTCTGCCGATGCTAACAGCGTGAAAGCACAGTGTCTGCAGCTTGCTGTAAGCTGGGTTAGTGTTGCTTATTATATACCTGAATCTAAAGATAATTATTCTCACTTCATTAACAAGGTCTGGGATCAAACGGCGGCGCGAGATGAGTGGCTGAAGACGCGGGATGATAATGCATTTTATGCGCAGAGACAGAAGTTTTCTAACTCTAGCCCATGGAGAATCAGTTATGCCGTTGAGCGAGTGGACCGCCTGTTACCTGCCGAGGGTACTGACTGTAGCGCAATCGCGGCCGCAAGTATTTAAAACTATGCGGATATTTTTAACAAAAATCTAACCGGCTAACACTGTAAATAAGAATCCCCACTCGATTGAATCTAGTCGGGTGGGTGGTTAAGGATAAATTATGTCGATGAAAACACTCTGCTGTACTTTTCTTGTGCTGATGACACCCTTGAGTTCATATGGTGGTGAGTGGGAGGTCTTACCACAACCGTTGGCCTCTGGATTGAGTAACAAAACCAAAGAGATGGGTAAGGACTTATTAATCACCAATACGCATATCAATAAGTCATATTTAAAAAATGATTTATTAAATAGCAGTGAAAAAGTACATGAGGTCATTACAACGCCCGATTTAAAAGGCAAGAAAATCATAGCGGACCACAAAGGTAGAAGCTATGTTGTTGAATTTGATGGAGGTAAGGCCTCGGCTAAGTGGTTAGCTTTGAATGACACTAAGGATGAACTTCGTTTTGGCGGAGAGGTGTTTTCTTGGCGTGAGAATGACAGACCTGAGAGTATTATTAATTACAGTATGGATCTTAATGATATTTTAGTTAAGTTGTCTAAGGCTAAGGGAAGGCTGCAGATAAGTTATCTGAGGCCTTTAAGCAAACATAGAAACTTAACCTACTCTAGGCCGATAGATATTAAGCTGCCTGATGGTGCAAAGCTTTGTGATGCGACGCTAGACTTTTTCAATATCGATTACACCAGTTATGGTGAGGCCATTGTTTTATATTCTTATTATAAGAATTCGAAGTATATGTTAGCGGCAAGCACCGTCACTAATATTGGGGGCAGTAATAATGAAGTGAATACGGTGGCTCTGCCTGAATGGT